>NZ_JBIWCZ010000001.1:1038051-1151426 GCF_044761765.1 Peribacillus sp. NPDC097284 | reverse complement strand
CAAAGAAAGTACAACAGATCCTGAGAGTGGTTACTATGTGAAAGATGAACGGACAAAACAGTTTGCCTATTCATTTCACACGGCTGCAGACCGAAATGGTTTTGTATTAGGGACAATTGTAACACCTGGAAATACGCATGATAGCCATATGTTAGAGCCACTGGTAGAACAAGTGATTGAGAAAGTTGGAAAACCTGAAGCTGTTGCCGCAGATGCAGCTTATAAAACGCCAGCCATTACAAGCTATCTTTTTGGCAAAGAAATCACGCCGGCATTACCCTATACACGACCACGCACAAAAGAAGGATTCTTCCGCAAACATGAGTATGTTTATGATGAACATTTTGACTGTTACCTTTGCCCATCGGGCGAGGTTTTAAAGTACTCAACAACAAATAAAGAGGGATATCGCGAGTATAAATCTCCCAAACACATTTGTAAGACATGTTCATTTTTATCACAGTGTACAGAAAGCAAAGACCACCAAAAAGTGGTGACGCGCCATATTTGGCAAGAAAATATGGAAGAAGCAGATCACCTGCGTCATCATCAAGATGTAAAACCTATCTATGCGAAACGCAAGGAAACGATTGAGCGTGTATTCGCAGATGCAAAAGAAAAGCATGGTATGCGTTGGACTACTTTAAGGGGACTTAAAAAATTGTCGATGCAGGCGATGCTTACTTTCGCTGCCATGAATTTAAAGAAGATGGCCAATTGGACATGGCAAGGTCCGAAAATAGCCTAACAAAGTGGGCTCGTAGAGACCTATATTCTAAATTTTGAGCGAAATTTCAAGAAAATATCAAAAAGGGGTCCGGAATGAAATCATTCCGGACCCCTTTTGTCGACAAACTGAAGGTGCCTTGCTTTAATGCAAGGCACCTTTTTTGATGGGCAAAAATAGGATTAAATATGGGTACCTAGGGAATAATTCAAGGAATCCTATTTTTAGCTAAGCGTTTTTTTGTAATCCTACGATCCGTGTTACTTTATTCGTTCAGCCTGTTTATAGAGTTGTCCTTTTTCAGCATATTCCCGGACGATGCGATCCATATCCTGGCGATCTTCTTCATTAATTTCACGAACGACTTTGGCCGGCCTTCCAAAGGCTAAGGTGTTCGGCGGGATAACCTTTCCTTGGGGGACAAGGCTTCCTGCACCGATGAAGGCACCTTCACCGATTTCCGCTCCATCAAGGATGATCGAACCCATGCCGATGAGGGCTCTCTTTCGAATTTTGCAGCTATGTAGAATGACTTGGTGGCCAATGGTCACTTCATCTTCGATTATCAGTGGGTTATTGGGACTTTGATGAAGTACGCTGTTATCTTGCACGCTTACTCTTTTCCCGATGATGGTGGGTGCCACATCGCCGCGAATGACGGTATTGAACCAGATCGTTGATTCATCACCGATTTTGACATCGCCTGTCACGACGGCATTTTCAGCAAGATAGGCGCTTTCGGAAATTTCTGGTTCCATGCCTTTGAATGGATAAATAATCAATTTTCATCATTTCCTTTCCGAAGTGGATAATTTTGCTGTATTATTTTAATATACCGTATCAAAATAGCCTTGGCTACTATTTGATTGAGCACAATTAATTAGGTTTCGTTTTTGTCGAAAACCGAAAATGTGGTTATAATTTACCATATAGATTATTTTTCATTCTGCATGGAACGTATACAACTAGAGAAAAGTGAAAGGGGGATTTCGAATGTGGAAATGGGAGACGGACGGAGATGCAAAAGGCGTCATCGTCATTATTCATGGGGCAATGGAGCATCATGGCCGTTACAAGTGGTTAACACAAATGTGGCTTTCAGCCGGATACCATGTCGTCATGGGCGACCTACCCGGGCAGGGAATGACGACACGCGCCTTCCGGGGGCATATCGATTCCTTTGACGAATATTTAGAAGAAGTAAAAAGCTGGATTGAAGATGCATACGATTATTCCCTTCCTGTCTTTTTATTAGGACATAGCATGGGTGGGTTGATTGCGATCCGCCTGCTTCAGGAGGAAGAATGGGACATCGCGGGGGTCATTTTATCATCGCCATGCCTCGGTCTGATGACGCATCCTCCCAAATACTTAACCGCCATTTCACACGGCATGAATATCGTGATGCCAAAATTCCGGGTGGATTCTGGGTTAACTCCCCAAATGGCGACGAGGAATTCGGAAATCCGTGAATCGGATACGAACGATACATTGTACATTACCAAAGTTTCCGTTCGCTGGTATCGGGAGCTTGTACAGGCAATGAAGGATGCTTTTGAAGAGATTCCGGAGTTTCAGGACGTGCCTTTACTGATGATGCAGGGCGGAGATGACAAGGTCGTCAACAAAAAGGCAGTCCGGGAGTGGTTCAACTATAACTTGGCCAGCGAAAAGCAATACAAGGAATGGCCGAAACTATATCATGAAATTTTCAATGAACCGGAGCGGGATGACGTATTTCAATATGCACTGAGTTTCGTTGAAAACCGGTTGAAGATATTGGGCTATGTCGTTTAAATAAGAAAAAAGCTGCTGAGAAACTTCAGCAGCTTTTTGTTTTGGAGGAATTTGTAAGACATGTTCGAACGGCTTCAATTCTTCCATCGTGTTCTATCTTCGGTCAATGCAGTCAGGCTGGTGACGAATTGGCCAAATGATTCACTTGTATCCCGTTTGATTTTCTCAGTCAATAAATCTGCCCTGCCAGTAACGAAGTCGATAATTGTTCCATGTTTCTACATCCACTTATCGATTTTTTTCTCATTATAATAGGTATAAATTCAAAATTCAAAAAATTCGGTCGGATTTACAAAAACACCACCGTTTATTGAACGGTGGTGTGTGTTCTACCTTTTTTCTATCGCAATGAGGAACGGAGGTGAATGAACTTGGTTGATGAAGTCGTATTTCAGGACATGGGCTTTTTGTTGAGACAGGTTCTGTACATAGTGCATCAACGCATCCCGTTCCGCCTCTCCTCCTGGATGGCCGTGATAGATGACGAGGACGATGATGCCCTCCGGCGCCATCATGTCGAACAGTTTTTCAAGAGAAGCGATTGTCGTATCGGCTTGCGTGATGATTGATTTATCGCCTCCAGGGAGATAGCCAAGGTTGTAGATGGCCCCGGTGATCTTTCCCGCATGTTCCCCGGTGATATACGTATCGAGCTGTTCATGTCCATCGTGGACGAGGGTGCAACGCTTTTGTAAATGTTCCGTTTCCAATTTATTCGCGGTAGTGTGAATGGCTTGCTCTTGAATGTCAAAACTATAGACATGACCGGTTTCGCCGACCAATTGGGCGAGAAAGACGGTATCATGGCCGTTGCCCATCGTTCCATCAACGGTGATGTCCCCTTGTTGAACGGCTCTCTCAAGAAGTAGCTTCGCAAAATCCAAAACGCGATCCAGCTTCATGGTGATGGGACCTCCTCTGATTGATAATGTTTTCCCTGCCAGCTATTGCGGCGTTTCAGTTCGGCATCGATGGCGTTCAGGACATCCCATTTATTGACGCTCCACATCGGCCCAATCATCAAGTCTATGGGGCCATCGCCGGTAATGCGGTGGACGATCATTTCTGGGGGAATGACTTCCAACTGATCGCATACGAGATTTACATAATCGTCCCGTTCAAGAAATTCAAGCATTCCTTTTTCATATTGCTTGACCATCGGCGTTCCTTTCAGAAGGTGAAGCAGGTGGATCTTGATTCCCTGCACATCCAGTTTAGCGACTTCACGTGCGGTCTCCATCATCATTACATAATCTTCGTTAGGCAAACCATTGATGATGTGGGTACAGACCCGGATCCCGTGTTTACGCAGTTTATCGACGCCTTCCTTGTAGCAAGCATAGTCGTGGGCCCGGTTGATCAAGTTCCCCGTTTCATCATGGACCGTCTGCAGGCCAAGCTCGACCCAAAGATAGGTACGTTGATTCAGTTCGGCTAGATAGTCGACTACATCATCAGGCAGGCAGTCCGGGCGTGTCGCGATGGAAAGCCCGACCACTCCATCCTGAGTGAGGACGCTTTCGTACTTTTCACGAAGTTCTGCCACGGGGGCGTGCGTGTTCGTGAACGCTTGGAAATAGGCCATATACTTGCCGTCTTTCCATTTGTGGTGCATTTTTTCACTGACTTTCTTAAATTGGACATCAAGCGGTTCGACGCGATCGCCTGCAAAATCCCCCGATCCTGCGGCACTGCAGAAGGTGCAGCCGCCATGTGCGACTGTGCCATCACGGTTCGGACAGTCGAAACCGCCGTCAAGCGCAACTTTGAAAACTTTATGGCCAAAGTGATGGCGTAAATGGTAATTCCAAGTATGATATCGTTTGTTATCCGTTGCATATATAAACGGGTTTGCTTGATCCATATCAGCAACCTCCTACGTGTAATAAAGCGCAACCTATATTATACAACATTCCGGAGAATAGGTCTTTTTCTTAAAAAAGAAGCGTATAATGTATCTTGAAGGTTAATTTTAGATAGTTAAACAGGTGTGTTCGTTTATCTAAATTGAGTCGGGAGCTGATGAATATGACCGTTCAAGTAGAAGAAGTCATAAATCAAATGAAAAAGAAATTAGCAGAAAATAACCAGGTGCTAGAAGTCAATGATGACGGGACTGTGTTCAATGCAACGTGTACCTTCAATTCTCCTGCCTCGGACGAACAAATCCTCGCTTTTGAGGAAAAGACCGGTTTGCTGCTGCCAGATGAATATAAAGCATTTTTGAAGATAACGAATGGCTGCCGCCTGTTCGATCATGTTGAATCCGGGGGCGAAAATGATCTATACAGCCTCGAGGATATCATAAATTACACGTATGAAGAAGATTATGAAGGCTGTTATAAGGTGGCCTGCATTTATCAAGATAATATTGTGATCCATGGAAATGACGTGGCCAAAGGCAAGCAGGATTATATCATGGTAAAAGGTCATATCGATGATTTCGATGAAAGCAAGCCGCTTCATATGGGTTTCGCGGAGTGGCTGGAGCAATTCATTTCCCATCAAGGGGTAAAGTTCTGGGATAAGTGAAAAAAAATGATAATCCTCCCGTTCTTAGTTCAAACTAATTGTGATGATGTAATGTCATCCAAATGAACGTGAAGGAGAGGGTTTGAAATGGCAACAAGACAATCCGTTGGTCAGTTATTGGAGCAATGCGAAGGGGCTCTCCGATTTGCAGATTATGAATATAACGAAGCATCAAGGCTGGGCCATTACAGTGATGAGGAATTCCAGAAGTCACAGCTTTATATCGAAGAGGCTTTGACGAACTTGGACAAAATGTATGGAAGTGCGGATGCCCAGCAACGGGATATGCTTCAAAGGATGCAACAGCAATTGAATGATATAAAGAATGATATGATTTTATTGCGTCATTAAAGGTGTATGTGGGGGCTATGGAAGCATAGCTCCCTTTTCCAATGTGCACGATTTTGAATGGTGATGCATATATAATGAAAAACCTGGAGATAATGTTGGTGACCGGCTATTGCAATTATCGGTAAAATTGACTAGAATGAAATAAAATCAAATATTCTTATAAAGACTATGAAGAGAAGTAGTAGCAATTAGAACCAGTTTAGAGAGTTGACGGATGGTGCAAGTCAACCTGGATTGATTGTGAACTCGTCTTGGAGTCACAGGTGTGAAGCTATAGTAATGCCTGGCGTCCAATCCACGTTACGGAACTTTTAAGCTGGGCGATTGTTTGTTGTCGCCAATGTGGGTGGTACCGCGGGAAGATATACATAATCCTCTCGTCCCAATTTGGGATGAGGGGTTTTTTATTGTTTTTTTTATACGGAAAATAGGAGGAAGTCTAATGAGTTTTGAACATAGAAGCATAGAAACGAAATGGCAGCAATATTGGGAAGCGAACAAAACGTTTAAAACGGGAGAAGATAGCGGCAAACGTAAATTCTACGCGCTGGATATGTTCCCCTATCCATCTGGAGCGGGTCTTCACGTTGGACATCCGGAAGGTTACACGGCGAGTGATATTCTGGCACGGATGAAACGGGCGCAAGGGTACAATGTGCTCCATCCAATCGGCTGGGATGCATTCGGTCTTCCAGCAGAGCAGTACGCAATCGATACCGGGAATGACCCGGCTGAATTCACGGAACACAACATCAACACGTTCCGCCGCCAAATCAAGGCGCTTGGTTTCTCTTATGACTGGGATCGTGAAATCAATACGACGGACCCGGAATATTATAAATGGACACAATGGATTTTCTTGAAATTATACGAAAAAGGCCTTGCCTATATCGATGAAGTCGCTGTGAACTGGTGCCCGGCACTTGGTACGGTTTTAGCGAATGAAGAAGTCATCGATGGGAAAAGTGAACGTGGCGGACATCCGGTCGAACGCCGTCCAATGAAGCAGTGGATGTTGCGCATCACGGCTTATGCCGACCGTCTGATCGACGATTTGGATGATGTGGATTGGCCAGAAAACATCAAGGATATGCAACGTAACTGGATCGGCCGTTCTGAAGGGGCTGAAGTCACGTTCACGATCGATGGATTCGATGAATCATTCACGGTGTTCACGACGCGTCCGGATACATTATTCGGTGCAAGCTATGCGGTTCTTGCTCCAGAGCATCCTTTCGTGGATAAGATCACGACATCCGAACAACGTGCTGCCGTTGACGCCTATTTAGACGAAGTGAAACATAAAAGTGACCTGGAAAGAACGGACCTTGCAAAAGATAAATCAGGCGTGTTCACGGGTGCTTATGCAATCAATCCGGTCAATGGCGAAAAGATGCCGATCTGGATTGCTGATTATGTATTGATCAGCTATGGAACGGGTGCAATCATGGCGGTTCCTGCTCATGATGAACGTGATTATGAATTCGCAGTCAAATTCGACTTGCCAATCAAAGAAGTCGTAGCTGGTGGAGATGTGACGAAAGAAGCCTATACGGGCGACGGACTTCATGTGAACTCCGGATTCCTGGATGGAATGAATAAAGAAGAAGGCATCACGGCCATGATTAAATGGTTGGAAGAAAAAGCGATTGGTACGAAAAAAATTACGTACCGCCTTCGCGACTGGTTGTTCAGCCGCCAACGTTACTGGGGTGAGCCAATTCCAATCATCCATTGGGAAGATGGCACCATGTCAGCACTTAAGGAAGAAGAGCTTCCATTACTTCTACCTAAGGCAACGGACATCAAGCCTTCAGGAACGGGTGAATCACCACTTGCGAACATCACGGATTGGGTGAATGTAGTTGACGAAAACGGACGTAAAGGCCGTCGTGAGACGAATACCATGCCACAATGGGCAGGTAGTAGCTGGTACTTCCTTCGTTATATCGATCCGGACAATACGGAAGCTCTTGCCGATCCGGAAAAATTGAAAGAATGGATGCCGGTCGACATTTATATCGGTGGTGCCGAGCATGCCGTGCTTCACTTATTGTACGCGCGCTTCTGGCATAAATTCTTGTATGACATCGGTGTCGTACCAACGAAAGAACCGTTCCAAAACTTATTCAACCAAGGGATGATCCTTGGCGAGAATAATGAAAAAATGAGTAAATCAAAAGGGAATGTCGTGAACCCTGATGACATCGTGGAAAGCCATGGTGCGGATACGCTTCGCATGTACGAAATGTTCATGGGGCCATTGGATGCATCCATTGCCTGGTCGACAAACGGATTGGACGGTTCACGCCGATTCCTGGATCGCGTCTGGCGCTTACTTGTCAATGAAGACGGTACGATGACCGATAAATTGGTCGAAACGGATGACAGTGGCAAGCTTGAAAAAGTGTATCACCAAACTGTCAAAAAAGTGACCGAGAACTATGAAGAATTGAAATTCAATACGGCAATTTCACAGCTGATGGTATTCATCAACGATGCCTACAAAGCGGAAGCACTTCCGAAAGAATATATCGAAGGCTTCGTGAAATTGTTAGCACCGGCTGCACCACATATCTCAGAAGAACTTTGGTCTAAGCTGGGTCATTTTGAAAGTATCGCTTACGGAACATGGCCTGCGTTCGACGAAGCGAAGCTCGTCGATAACGAAGTGGAGATCGTCATTCAAATCAACGGAAAAGTCAAAGCCAAACTTATGGTGCCGACTGATACGACGAAAGAAAAACTCGAAGAAATCGCGATGGGCGAAGACGCCATCAAAGAACAGATTGATGGTAAAACCATCCGCAAAGTCATTGCCGTACCTGGCAAATTAGTCAACATCGTCGCAAACTAACAATCAAAAGAGTTGCCCCGCATATTGTGCCGGGGTAGCTCTTTTTTTGTGTTGCCTTGGAAAGGGACATTCGTCGATTTATAAATACTAGGACCATATTATGATATGTATTTTTATGGTAATATGTAATGAAAAACCAAGGAGCAATCATAACTATGGAAAAAGTTCATGACGTGGAGTTAAAACATTTTTCGAATGAATATTTTGACGTATTACATTCCTTTGAACTTCCTGAAGAACAAGGGCAGTTCACAGCATTACCAAGCAAGATTTTAGAGGTGAAAGAAGGACAACATCGTATTGTTATTTTATGTGAGGATGAGCCTGTAGGCTTCTTTCTATTACATTCAACGGAACGAGTTAAGGTGTACTCGGATAATCCGAAAGCGATGCTCTTAACTGCATTATCTGTTAACCATGCAAAGCAAGGAAATGGTTATGCTAAACAAGCGATGCTCTTACTAAGTGATTTTGTTAAATCAGAATTTCCTTACTGTGATGAAATCGTTTTAGCAGTTAATCATAAAAATGTTCCTGCTCAACGACTGTATGCAAAAGTAGGTTTTACTGATACAGGTAAGAGAAAAACCGGTCCGATTGGTGAACAGTTTGTCATGCATTTATCGGTGAAGAATACGTAACTCTTCTAACTTTCGCGAGCTAACCTGTAATAGAGAGATAGAATGAATCGGTCAATAATCGAGCGTTTTAATTGAATAAAAAAGGGATCTTCGCTGAAGATTCTTTTTTTGCCGATGATAGTTGATTATGTACCTAAGAACAAAGCTTCCCAAAACGCAGATGAAGAAAGTGGAAGAAGCAAGATTCGAGATTCGGACACATATGGGTGATATGGGCGGAATCCTAAGTGAATGGGGAAGAAATAGTAGGAAAACCCTGTTCTTATAAAAAGCAGAATAGCTAGATTCAAAGATACGTATTAGTGCAAAATGCCTGTTTATTCCTTGGAGTCTACCATTCTCAAGTTATTGCCAAAAAAATGGTTGATAATATTTAACAGTGTGATAATTTGGTATAGTAAAGCATTTTTAGCAATTTTAGGAGGGTAACTATTGAACGTTAAAAAGGTAAGTCGATTTACGGTATGTGTACTTATATTTTCACTTGTTTTTGGCATGTTGATTCCACAAAGATCCCAGGCTGCGACAGATGCATCAAAAATCATACAAGCAGCACCTTCCATTAAAAGTGGGGAAACGGTTGAAGGCACTTTTGACAAGCCTGAGACCCATTGGCTCCAGATCACCCCAACGAAAGATGATACTAATCAGTTTTCCCATGTTGAGTTCGATGTAGAATCGGACGATTATCTTAATATTTCAGTCTATCCTACTTTAGAAAAAGCAGAGAAAGATGAAACGTATGATAACTACCGGGCAACTAGTGGCCCTGAAGAAAAGGCCGTCATCGACTTCCCGTTCGGTTGGGAAGGAAGCTATTATGTAAAAATAGAGTATTTCGGTGAAGTGGATGAAGAGGGCCTATCATTACCGGAAGCGGAGAATAAGACGGCTTACAAAATACATGCACAATCCGTTAAATTGCCTCCTTCCGCAACATCGGACGAACTTGGAATGGATTCATGTCCAGTGGAGTTAAGCGCTGTAGGAAAATCTACGGGTAAAAACCTATTGAGTGAAATTCGCAAGTTCAGAGATGGAGTTCTTTCCAAGTCAGAGGAAGGACGCGCCCTATCTTCCTTGTATTATAAGGCTGCACCATTCTTGGTCCTTGATATGGCCGGCAGCAAGAGCAAAAGAGACAATGTATACAACAATCTAGTAATCCTTCAACCTCTTATTGCGGACCTTAATGAAAATGGGGAAAGCAGTACGGCAGTCATTTCAAATAAACAGCAACAAGCGATTAAAGAATTGTTCGATGTGACGGTCGATGCCGTTCCAGCTTCACTGAAAAAAGAAATGAACGGCATTGCGGATAAAATCGGCATCAATAACCTCGCAGGCGAGCGCGTTGTCGATATCGCAAGCAAAGCGGGTTATAAGCTACCGGCTTCCAAAAGCATCACGAGCAAGTATATCGTCAAGATGAAACCGGGTAAAAAACTGACTTCGGTTCAAACCAAGGTACAAAGCTATGGAACGTTCTCGACCTTCAAAAAACAAGATGTCATCCTCGATGATACATATGTGGTGGAGTTAAAGGGAACGGGCAAGATGAGCGCAACGGCCCTTACACAGGTTGAAAACCTCTCGGATGTAGAGTATATCGAGCCGGTTAAAACGTATAAAGCCCTTTCGAATGATATTCAATCACCGTATCAATGGTCCTTGAACAATGAGGGGCGTGAAGTAAGTAAAAAAGGCGCTGACATCCATAATGACGAATTGCAGAAACTTATTAAGAATCGCGATCTGAAAGAGACATTGGTTGCGGTAATCGATACAGGCGTCGATAATACGCTCGCGGATTTAAAAGACAAAGTCAATATGGGACAAGGCAAGAACTTCATCGATCCGAAAGTGGACGCGATCGATGATAATGGACATGGTACACATGTTTCAGGCATCATCGCAGCCCAGTCGAATAATGGATATTCCATGGAGGGAATCAATCCATTGGCCAAAATCCTTCCGGTCAAGGTCCTTGATTCTTCAGGAGCAGGGGACACGGAAAAAATTGCAGCCGGAATCATTTATGCGGCAGACAAGGGAGCAAAGGTCATTAACTTAAGTTTGGGCGGGTCTTATAGCCGGACCATCGAGTATGCCCTGAATTACGCAGCATCCAAAGGTGTCGTGATCGTGGCCGCAAGCGGGAATGAAGCCAGCATGCTTTCTTATCCGGCTTCTTCTAAATATGTGATATCCGTCGGGGCAACCAATGCCTATGATATCGTTTCGGATTATTCCAACTTTGGGCCGACACTTGATTTGGTGGCACCTGGAACAGGGATCCCAAGTCTTATGCCAAACGGAAATGTCACGTTAATGGATGGGACATCGATGGCAACACCACATGTCGCAGCAGTTGCCGCGTTATTACTATCCGGTAATCCAGGATTGAAAATAAATGACGTACGCACCATCCTTCATGAAACATCCGATTACATTGCCTTCAAGGAAGAAGACAATGAAGGAATGGATCAGGATTATACAGATGAAGGAGAGCCGATAGCACCAGCCGTCGACAGGGATTATGTTTCAGGGTTTGGAAGGCTGAATGGCTTTAGTGCACTTAGTAAAGTGGACCTGAAAGCTGCAGTGAACCCGATTCTTGATAATCAAACGAAGCTGACAGGAACGGCAAAAGCAGGTTCAAAAGTGGAAGTGAAAAACGGAAGCAAAACAATCGGAACAGCGGTGACTTCAGCCAAAGGTACGTTCAGTGTTGCAATTCCAGTTCAAAAGGCCGATCAACGCCTAAACGTCGTGATTTCGGATTCTTCTAAAGTCGCTGTCTCTTCAATCAAGCTGTTTGTGAAGAAGGGGGAAACTCCTAAAGCACCTACTGTGAAGGCAGTAAGTGACAAAGATACGTTTGTAACAGGAAAAGCAACGGCGGGAATCGCGATTTCCATCAAGAATAGCGCCAAAAAAGTAATCGGCAAAGGCAACGCAGACAGCAAAGGGAATTACAAAGTAAAAATCAGTAAACAAAAAGCAGGGACAAAACTCTCCATCACAGCTACTGACGCGGCGAAACGGGAAAGTAAAGCAGCGAAAGTGACTGTATTGGACAAAACGGCACCAAGTGCACCGAAAGTCGACAAAGTAACGGACAAATCAAAAAAAGTAACCGGTAAAGCGGAAGCGGGATCGACGGTTACGGTCAAGTACAAAGATAAGAAGATCGGATCGGCCAAAGCTGATAACAAAGGGAAATATACCGTGAAAATCAGCAAGAAAAAAGCAGGTTCGACCTTGTCCGTCACAGCAAAAGATAAAGCGGGCAATACAGGCAAAGCTACGAAAGTGACTGTGAAGAAATATAAAAAGTAAAATGTTAACTGAAACGGCATGTCTCCTTGTTTGAAATAACTAACAAGGGACATGCCGTTTTTTTCTTGAACCTCTA
Source organism: Peribacillus sp. NPDC097284 (assembly GCF_044761765.1). Taxonomy (NCBI): domain Bacteria; kingdom Bacillati; phylum Bacillota; class Bacilli; order Caryophanales; family Bacillaceae; genus Peribacillus; species Peribacillus sp. NPDC097284. The sequence goes on along the minus strand of NZ_JBIWCZ010000001.1, from coordinate 1,139,103 downwards.
ATAGGATGACGACAAAAAAGCCTATCAAAATAGTTTTGATAGGCTTTCATTATGTACACGATAAACTAGAAATTAATAGAAAGAGAATCTTTCAATTCCTGTAACAGTTCAGGGTGCTTCGCAATCGAAACATAGGTTTTTTCCTGATCTTCCTTTGACTTGTTCGATAAGTCCGTCTTCACTAACATGACTTGCCCATCTTCAAAGAAAAATACACTAAATTTGTTGTTTTCGTCCTTGAATAATTCAAAAAAATATGTGGTTTCTTCTAAGGTGGCCATGGAGTAATCTAGTAGTTCCGCTGCGTCATTATTCTTTTTCACTTCAATCTTATCCATTTTGTCAATGAAGGTCCTGATATCTTTCTGTTCTGTCATGACTTTATGATAGTCTTCAGGATCAAGACTGGGATCATTCTGATTTGAAAGTAGTGCAGAAAGCTTTTTATAGCTTTCTTGATTCGGTATGTCTAGCTTGACGGATTTCGTATTCTCTTCGGTTTTTTCCTCAGGCTGTTTTTTTTCTTCCGTTTTGTTCTCTGTCTTATTTTCGGTTTGTTCTTTAGTTACGGTTTCCTCATTTTCTGAAGCACAGGCACTTAAGAATAGAGAAAGGCCGATACAAAAGAAAATCATTTTAAAGAATCTCATGGTTTAATCCCCTCCGGCTTATCATTCTACCATATAAAGGGTTATATTACATATTTATCTTATTTGGTGTTTAGGGAAAATAAAAAGGTAAGTGGAGGCGATCGATTTCCACTTACCTTTTTTCGTTCATAATTGGGACAAAGCTTTTTTGGCAGTCTTCACGTCGTTTTGGAGAAGCTGGTTGAAATCATAAGCTGGATAGAGATCTCTTTCATATAGATAGTTGAAAATTCTTGCGTGATTATCGATGGCCCCATTTAATTGCTTTTTAAAGACCTTCCGTAGTGAAGGGGTGGCCGTTTCAGTTATGGCAGTCGCATAATTTTTGATGGAGGATTTGGCTAGCCCGAGTAGATCCCCGGCAGCCATTGCCGATGCATCATCTCTTATTTCATCCCCTTGCATTATTTCTCCCATACGATCGTCCTCTTCCCGATTGGCATCAGGCGTTAACGGATAAAACTGCAACAACTCCATGATGTTTTGCGTAAGCGAATTGATCATGTGTTTGTAGTGTGTTTTTAAAACCGGGTCTTTTATTTCTGGATAGGCTTTTTTTAATTTCATAAGGGCATTGGACTGTGAAGCTACTAATTCATGAAGCTCAAGTGTTTCATGCCAAGCAAGATGTGAATGTGTGGGTGTCATGTTAATACCTCCTGAACATATTGTCTCGATACAGTATTCAAGAGGTGGGCATTTCGGAAGTTATCCCATTATTGAGAATATATCATTGGTATTGCTCCAACCTTGCAAAGAATTTTTTAACAAACTCGTAAAATACCTTTTCTGATGGGGCAAGTTCTCGATTCCTTGGAGAGATGATACCGACTGTCCGTTTGACTGAAGGCGTTTCAATGGGAATTTTGACGGTCATCCTCGGAACGATTTCATAGAAGGTGCTATCAGGCAGGAGGCTGACCCCGATTCCAGCGGACACAAGCCCTTTTATGGAATCCATGTCTTCCCCTTCCGAAGCGATGTTCGGCGTGAAGCCGGCCTGCTTACAAGCTTCGATGGCAAGGGTGTTCAAGACGTAACCTTTGGGGAACAGCACAAAAGGATCATTCCGCAGGTCGCTTAGGCGCAGGCTCTTTCTTTCAGCCAGCGGATGGGTGATGGGAAGTAGGGCGGACACGTTTTCGGTGAATAAGATATGGCCGTCGATATCAGGATCTTTCGTAGGGACCGGCCCTAGGAAGGCCAAGCCGATTTCACGGTTTTTCACGGCATCCATTAAGTAGGAGTAGGAACCTTGTTTCAAATGAAATGAGATGTTCGGCTGTTCATCTTTAAAAGCGGAAATGACAGTCGGCAACAAATAGGTGGAGAGGCTTGTCGGGAACCCGATTTTAATCATTCCATGTTCCGGATCCAGGAATTCCTCGATTTGATATTTGGCATATTCAATGGACTTTATCGCCGTTTTGGCATGAACCAGGAATATTCGTCCAATCGGTGTTAATTGAATGTTCCGGCCGATTTTCTCGAATAACGTGACGCCGAGTTCTTCTTCCAGTCTAGCAATCTGGCGACTGATGGCCGATTGGGCAATATGTAGGTGTTCGGCGGCTTCAGAGACGTGTTCCCTCTCCGCAACCTCGACGAAATAACGCAATTGACGTAGTTCCATTTACTCATCTCCTTCCACCTATCTCAAAGTGAGATAGATTTTGGCTTAATTATATATTGTTTATATTGATTTGAAAACCTAGAATAATATGTAAGTGACATAACGGTGTAAGAAATAAGAGGGGGGAAAACGTATGACATACAATCAATTACCAAAAGCACAAGGTCTTTACCGTCCGGAATTTGAACATGATGCATGTGGGATCGGTTTATACGCTCATTTAAAGGGGCTAGCTACACATGATATCGTCAAGCAAGGACTGCAGATGCTGTGCCAATTAGACCACCGCGGTGGACAAGGGAGCGATCCTCTAACAGGGGATGGAGCAGGATTGATGGTGCAAATTCCTGATAAGTATTTCAAGCTGACTTGCCCGGAAATGAATTTGCCGGCAAAAGGACGCTATGGTGTGGGCATGCTCTTTTTTTCCAACGATGATGCTGAACGAAATGAGATTGAAGCGCGTCTGAATTCATTAATCGAACAAGAGGGTCAAACGCTTCTAGGCTGGAGAACGGTTCCTGTGGATGCAGGGAAATTAGGGGACGTCGGCAAAGAAACATGCCCGACGATCCGACAGGTGTTCATCGGGGCAAGTGATGACGTTACAGAAGACTTGGCTTTCGAACGCAAGTTATTCATCATCAGGAAACAGGCTGAAAACTGGGCGAGGGAACGTGGAAACCGTTTTTATTTTGCGAGTCTTTCCAGTGCGACGATCGTTTACAAGGGATTGCTGACACCGGAACAAGTCGATGCTTTTTATCTTGATTTGCAGCATGAAGATTTTTTGTCCGCTTTCGCTTTAGTGCATTCCCGCTTTAGTACCAACACATTCCCTAGCTGGGAACGGGCCCATCCAAACCGCTACTTGATCCATAATGGGGAGATCAATACGCTTCGGGGCAATGTCAACTGGATGAAAGCGCGTGAACAGCAGTTCGTCTCGGAAGCTTTCGGGGATGATTTACAAAAGGTCCTTCCTATCTTGGATACGGATGGAAGCGACTCATCCATTTTGGATAACGCCCTTGAATTCTTCGTCCTGGCAGGCCGCAAGCCGGCGCATGCAGCGATGATGCTGATTCCTGAACCATGGACGGAAAATCCGCATATGACCAAGGAAAAGAAAGCCTTTTACGAATACCACAGCATGTTGATGGAGCCTTGGGATGGCCCGACGGCGATTTCGTTCACGAATGGGAAACAAATCGGGGCGATCCTAGACCGTAACGGATTAAGACCTGCCCGTTATTATGTGACCAAAGATGACTACATCATTTTCTCCTCTGAAGTCGGCGTAATCGAAGTCGAGCCGGAAAATGTATTATATAAAGAGCGTTTAAGCCCAGGCAGGATGCTTCTACTTGATTTAGAGGAAGGCCGCATCATCTCGGATGAAGAAATCAAATCCGAAATGGCAAACGAACAACCGTATCAAAAGTGGCTGGACGACCAGATTGTGCAGTTGACGGACGAAGAGCCGGTCGATGTGGAACCTCTATCCGATTTGGTTTTCCGTCAAAAAGCGTTCGGCTATACGTATGAAGACGTACAAAAATATTTGTTGCCGGTCATTAAGGAAGGAAAAGATCCACTTGGCTCGATGGGGAACGATATTCCGTTGGCGGTATTGGCCGATGGTCCGCAATCGCTTTTCAATTACTTCAAGCAATCCTTTGCCCAGGTGACCAACCCACCAATCGATTCGCTTCGTGAACAAATCGTTACGTCAACGATGACGTTTCTAGGGGCAGAAGGCGACTTACTGAATCCGAATGAAAAGAATAGCCATCGCATTCAATTGGATACACCGGTATTGACGCCAGGCCATATGAATCAGCTAAAAGAAAATAACTACCCGGAATTCAAAAGTAGGGTCATTGAGACTTTATTTTCTGAAGATTTGGAACTTGAATTAAATCGAATATGCCGGGAAGCGGAGCAAGCGATAACGGAAGGCATCAGCCTATTGATTTTATCCGATAAGAACATGAGCGAAGAGCGTGCTGCGATTCCTCCATTATTGGCGGCCAGTGCCCTTCACCAAGAGCTTATTCGTCATGGGAACCGGACGAAGGTCAGCATCATCGTCGAAACCGGAGAGGCAAGGGAGGTCCATCACTTTGCGGCTTTGATTGGATATGGGGTGGATGCCATTTATCCGTATCTTGCTTTTGAAACGTATAAGCAGGCAGTCGCAGACGGCAGTTTAACGATCAGTTACGAGAAAACGGTCAGCAAATATGTGAAAGCCGTGACGGAAGGCATCGTCAAGATCATGTCGAAGATGGGAATTTCCACGGTCCAAAGTTACCGTGGAGCCCAAATTTTCGAAGCGGTCGGAATTAGTGCGAATGTGATTGAACGCTATTTCAGTGGTACAGCGTCACAGCTTAGTGGGATTGAATTGGAGACCATTGCAGAAGAAGCATTGATCCGTCACCAACGGGCTGTCGTCGATCTTTCCAATCAGACGCTTGAAGCGGGCAGTGATTTTCAATATCGGGCAAATGGTCAGCATCATGCGTTCAACCCGAAAACGATTCATACGTTGCAATGGGCGTGCCGAAAAGGTGATTACAGCCTATTTAAGCAATATTCCCAGTTGGCGAATGAAGAGCGACTTGGATTTTTGCGGAATTTATTCTCATTCAATCAAAAGAACCAAAGTATCTCCATAGATGAAGTGGAATCCGTGGAATCCATCGTGCGCCGCTTCAAAACAGGGGCCATGTCATTTGGGTCGTTAAGTCAGGAAGCCCATGAAACATTGGCGATTGCGATGAACCGTTTAGGCGGAAAAAGTAATAGTGGAGAAGGCGGGGAACATCCGAATCGGTATGAAATCGATGAAAACGGTGATAGCCGCCGCAGTGGAATCAAGCAGATTGCATCCGGTCGTTTTGGTGTGAAAAGCCATTATCTCGTGAATGCTGATGAGCTTCAAATTAAGATGGCACAAGGAGCGAAACCGGGTGAAGGTGGGCAGTTGCCTGGGAATAAGGTATACCCTTGGGTAGCCGAAGTTCGTGGATCCACGCCAGGCGTCGGTCTGATTTCACCACCGCCACATCATGATATTTATTCGATTGAAGATTTGGCGCAATTGATCCATGACTTGAAAAATGCCAATCGCGAGGCAAGGATCAGCGTCAAGCTGGTATCGAAAGCGGGAGTCGGTACGATTGCCGCAGGTGTTGCCAAAGGAGCAGCCGATGTAATTGTCATCAGCGGATATGATGGGGGAACGGGTGCCTCGCCTAAAACGAGCATCAAGCATACTGGACTGCCGTGGGAGCTTGGTCTTGCCGAAGCCCATCAGACCTTGATGCTGAACGGTCTACGTAGTCGAGTCGTCCTTGAAACGGACGGAAAGCTGATGACTGGCCGTGACGTGGTCATGGCGGCGATACTTGGTGCCGAAGAGTTCGGTTTCGCAACCGCTCCACTAGTCGTACTTGGTTGTGTGATGATGCGCGCGTGCCACTTGGATACATGTCCAGTAGGTGTAGCTACACAAAACCCTGAGCTACGGAGCAAATTTGCCGGAGATCCGGATCATGTCGTGAATTTCATGCGTTTCATTGCAGAGGAAGTTCGTGAAACGATGGCTGAACTAGGGTTCAAAACGGTTGACGAAATGGTTGGCCGCACGGATGTTTTACAGGTGAGCGAGCGGGCCAAGGCTCATTGGAAAACGAAACACCTGGACTTATCGACCCTTCTTTTCCAACCGGAAGGAATCCGTACGTTCCAGCATCCGCAAAATCATAAAATCGAAGAATCCTTGGATGTCAGGGAAATCCTCCCTGCTGTACAGCCTGCCCTTGAGGACCAAACTCAAGTGGACGCAAGTTTCCCAATCACAAACGTGAATCGCGTGGTTGGAACGATCGTCGGCAGTGAAGTTTCCAAACGATATGGTGAGGAAGGACTGCCGGAAGATACGATCACCCTTCGCTTCACGGGATCAGCCGGTCAAAGCTTCGGTGCCTTCATACCGAAGGGGATGTCGATGTATTTGACAGGTGATGTCAATGACTATATCGGTAAAGGATTATCCGGAGGGAAATTGGTCGTCACATCTCCACCTGGAAATCAGATGGAAGCGGGCGATAATGTGATTGCCGGGAATATTGCCCTATATGGTGCCACAAGCGGGGAAGCATACATCAACGGACGTGCCGGTGAGCGTTTTGCGGTCCGGAATAGCGGCGTACATGTCGTCGTCGAGGGAATTGGCGACCATGGTTGCGAGTATATGACAGGCGGTCGTGTCGTGATTCTGGGGGATGTCGGGAAAAACTTTGCAGCCGGTATGTCAGGCGGTATTGCCTATGTACTTGCAGACGAAGTGGAAGCATTCAAAGCCTTGTGTAACCCAGAAATGATCGAATTCGAAACGCTTGACGACATAAAAGATAGTAATGAAGTAAAAGAATTGATTTCGAACCACCTGCATTATACAGAGAGTGCGAAAGCCTCCTATGTGCTGGAGAACTGGAACGATCTTGTGAAAAGGTTCGTTAAAGTCATTCCGAAGGATTACAAGCGGATGATGAATAGCATCGAGGAACATAAGCAAGCTGGTCTATCGAAAGAAGAAGCCTTCATGAGTGCGTTTCAGGCCAATGCGCTCCAAGGTAAAAAATCCACCAAACAAGCTGTGATGCTGTAAGGAAGGGGAGAGTCAAATGGGAAAAGCAACAGGATTTATGGAATATCCGCGTGAAAAGCCAAGTGAACGGAATCCTCTAACAAGGTTAAGGGACTGGAGAGAATACTCCACTTCTTTCTCGGACGAAAAACTAAGCAGGCAGGGAGCACGGTGCATGGACTGTGCCACCCCTTTCTGTCATGTGGGCATGGAATTGAACCGGGTCACAACGGGTTGTCCGATTAACAATCTGATTCCGGAGTGGAATGATTTAGTGTACCGTGGCAGATGGAAGGAAGCGTTGGAGCGTTTAATGAAGACGAATAACTTCCCTGAGTTCACGGGCCGTGTCTGCCCGGCTCCTTGCGAAGGGTCGTGTACGGTAGCGATTAACGACCCGGCCGTTGCCATCAAAAGCATCGAACGCTCCATCATTGACAAGGGCTTCGAAAATGGCTGGATCACACCGCGCATTCCACAACAGCGGACCGGGAAGAAAATTGCCATCATCGGTTCCGGTCCTGCCGGATTGGCAAGTGCCGATCAGTTAAACCAAGCAGGCCATTCGGTAACGGTGTATGAGCGTTCTGACCGTGCCGGCGGTTTATTGACATATGGAATCCCGAACATGAAGCTGGAGAAAGATGTCGTCGCACGCCGGATCACTTTATTGAATCAAGAAGGCATCGATTTCGTCCTGAATACGGAAGTCGGGAAGGACATCACAAAAGAGGAACTGCAAAACCAATACGATGCCGTCATCCTCTGCACAGGTGCCCAGAAGCAACGCGAACTGGATATCGAAGGCCGTGAAGCAAAAGGCATTCACCTAGCGATGGATTACTTAACAACGGCGACGAAAAGCTTATTGGACTCCAACTTCGAAGATGGCAAGTTTTTAAATACGAAGGGCAAGGATGTCATCGTCATCGGTGGCGGCGATACAGGCGCCGATTGCGTTGCGACGGCCCTTCGCCAAGGATGTAACAGTGTCGTGCAATTCGGGAAACACCCAATCCTGCCGACTGCTCGTACGTCGGATAACATGTGGCCAGCCTATCCAAACGTATTTTCACTTGAGTATGCGTACGAAGAAGCGGAAGCGAAATTTGGCTCCGATCCACGTCAATACTCGATTCAAACGAAAAAGATCGTGGCTGATGAACAAGGCAACGTAAAGGAACTGCATACGATCCAAATGGAAAAAATTAAAGGGGAAGATGGCATCTATCTCTTTAAAGAAATTCCGGGCACGGAGAAAGTATGGCCGGCCCAATTCGTCTTCATTGCCATCGGATTCGAAGGAACAGAGCAACCACTCCTCACTCAATTCGGAGTGGATACTGTCAATCAAAAGATCGATGCCGCCTATGGTGATTATAGAACGAATGTCGAAGGCGTTTTTGCTGCAGGAGATGCGAGAAGAGGGCAAAGCCTGATTGTCTGGGCCATCAATGAAGGCCGTGAAGTAGCGAGGGAAGTGAACAGCTACTTGATGGGTGCCACGGTATTGGCGTAAGAAGTGCGGTTTCTAGCACTTCTTTTAGACTGTAGCCACACTTGATGAAAAATGTGTTTGTTTATATGTGGTTTGTACAATGTGGACGTTGATTTCCACTTCAGGCACTCGCTTTCCGCGGGCGGTCGGGGAGCCTCCTCGGCTTCGCCTGCGTTGTCTCTCCTAGACGCGCATTTCCCGCAGGAGTCTCGTACCTTCCGTTCCAATCCACTTTGCATTATCATTCTATATATCCGAAGCGTAAAGAAACGATTGAGTATGTTTCGCGGGCAAAAGAGTATGGATTGGATTACTTTAAGGGACTTTTAAATAAACAGGCGATGTTCTTTTGTCGATAAACTGTAAGAAGTGCTGTTTCTAGCACTTCTTTTTTTTTAGGTTTTTTTCTTTAATCTTAATGTACAGGTTTTATAAGGTCATTTAGTCTACTCATCTATAAGGCTGTTAACTATTTTTCGCTTAACTATATAGTAAAATTACAAAATGAACCTAAAATATGGTGATTTTTAAAAAAAGTTGTAACGAAACATGTAACCGAGGTATTAATACTAGGAAAGGCAAGAGAGAGAGGGCGTTATGAAGAAGCTTGAAGAAGAATACGAAGAAATCCAACCAAAAATTTATGCGTTTTTTTATGCCAAGACAGGAAATCAGGCAACTGCTCAAGATCTTTGCCACGACACCTTTTATGAGGCGTGTAAAAACATCGCATCATATAATGGCGATTCCACCTTATCAACCTGGATGTTTTCGATTGCAAATAATCTATTGAAGAAGTATTACCGCAAAAACAAATATCAGCTTGACTTAATGAAAAAACTTTCCATGGTGCCCGAAACCGAAATCCATTCATTAGAAGAGCTAGCAGAAATTAAGGAGGATACGAAAAATCTTTTGTATCATATTTCAAAGTTGGAGGATTCAGCGAGAGAGATCGTACTACTGCGTATATACGGAGAGCTGAGTTTTGCAGATATTGGCGCATTAATCGGTAAATCTGAAAATTATGCGCGAGTATCCTTTCACCGTCTGAAATTGAGGATTCAAAAAACAATGGAGGAGACTTTATGAACACAAGATGTTCGGTGACACAAGATTTACTACCTTTATACGAAGAGGAATTATTACAACTGAAAACTCAACGGTTTGTTGAGGAGCATTTGCAAAGTTGCCAAGAATGTCGGCAGATAGCAGAACAATCACAGATTCCATTGCCCGCGGAAGTAATACCCGGCGGTGCTTCTAAAAAAATGATGCGGAATATAACCATGAAATTGACGACAATACAGATTTTCTTTGTAGCCATTGCCTTTATATTGGCAATGAGTACGACCATTATGAATGACAATAGTGGCTTTATTCTGACCTACGCCATTTTAGGTACGGTCACGTATCTGTTTTACCGATCAGTCCTCATTGCCATCCTGCTTGCGGGCATACCGAATTTCATATGGAATTGCCTGTTATATATGACGGATTGGTTCGGCGAGTTTTATGCTCAAAGTTTTTCGGAAGCTCTTCTAATAGCACTGACTTCCTTAATTGTCCACCTGCTGTTAACTTTTATCGGAATCATTATCGGCTTTTGCATTCTTAAAATAAGAGAGGAAAATTAATTATGAAAAAGAAAATGATATACAGCGTGATTGCCATTTCATTAATTGCCGCCATAGTGTTCGCTTATATGCAAATGAGCGGAAATAAAACTGGTAAATACAAAGCAAAGGAGAGTCTGGAAGAGTTTTTAGAACAAACTTATCCCGCCATGGACTACGAAATCAAGCGGTCGGTAGGGTATGGATGGACCGATGAAACGTATGAGTTCCATGTAGTGGTAAAGGATTCGGTAGCAGTTGAAACCACCTATCGCTTCTATGTCTCCGGTATCGAACCGTATGAAGTTTATAGTGATACAATCCATGAATCCAAGATAGAGAAAGATGCATCCAAAAAGCTAAATGCGGAGGCAGAACAGTATATTCTAACGCTCCTCCAGGAAAAAATCCCGCAAGTCGATTCTGTGGATACGGATGTGGAAGTATACAACAAAGTTGCCGAGGAATGGACACCACAGATGAAAACGCCAAAGCCGATTCACATTATGCTGGAAATTGAAAAAGGCGATTTAACAAAAGAACAGATGGTGCAGCAGTGCAAGATTATACAGGAGCTATTGAATGACGAATCGATCGATTATTATACTACCGAGGTGGGATATCGAAGTATGGTGAACGGAGAAGAAAATTATGAGTACGTCAGTTTTACTCCAGGCAAGGAATTGACAATAAATGATTTGAATTAAAAACGAATAAGCCTTTCACTTAAATAATTTCTATGGACCGCATCGTTTGTTAGCCGTAACTGCCAAGTTCGGTGTAGATTGATAAGTCAGGTGTGTCTAGAGCTAGTCGTTTTTTAGAAAAGGGGAATGCTGTATGATGACCTATCCTTTACAAGAATCCGATTATCCAGTAATCGAGGCTGCAAGGGAAAAAATCAAAGCGCTGTACGAGGAAGATAAGCACCATGTAGGGGCAGCGTTGAAGACAAAGTCGGGTAAAATTGTAGCTGCGGTACATATGGAAGCATATGTCGGCCGTATCACGGTGTGTGCTGAAGCCGTTGCGATTGGAAAGGCGATATCGGAAGGGGAAAAAGAGTTTGATACGATCGTGGCTGTGAAGCATCCCTATTCCGATGAAATCAATAGAGAGTTAAAGGTGGTCAGTCCTTGTGGGATGTGCCGGGAACTGATCTCGGATTATGCAGAGGATTGTTTTGTGATCATAGAGGTGGACGGGGAAACGGTTAAAACGAAAATCAGCGAGTTGATCCCTCTGAAATATACGAGGGGATCGTGAAACAAGAGGCACATGCAAAAGGCAATCCTTCCTACCGAAGGGTTGCCTTTATCAATTTACTTGATCCGCGAAATGAAGTCATCCAATTTATCCAATGTGGTGATATTCTGGTTGCATTTCATACTATCGTTACAAATATAGTTTCCTTTTTTTATGAATGTGCCTTGAACGGTTCCTTTTGTTTCAGACATGAACATCCCGACTTCCTCAAAGCGGCTGCATATCGCGCAGATCCCTTTTTTATGAGAAGGTTTGAATGTCCCAAGCAGTCCAACCAGCTTATTATTCCGGGGGGCGATGATGAATTTCTTTCCTGAGCCAGTATCGTCCCATCCCAAGTAAGAAATCTCTCTTAAATCGATGGTTTCCATTTTGGGGGCCTTTAATTTCTTCGCCTTGGGAAATAACTTCTTGACCGTTTGTTCCGTTACTTCTTTAAAAGGGATGACATAGGGTTTGAGTTCCAAGAGAAAGGCTTCAGCATGGGCAGGGTCCTTGATGGTGTCGATGGGGTCCAGAAGTTGCTTGTGCCTGCCATCCAGTTCATTGAATAATTTCAGCACTCTTTCTTTTGCAACGGACTTGACTGTATGAACGACATCTTTATCGTTGGCCGTTGCATGTCCATTTATCAATATCTGCGTTTGTAATTTGATGAAGTTATATTGCTCACTTTTGATAAAGGGTTCCATTTCCCCACTCCTGTTCATGTTCCTGTTGCTTTCATTTTACAGAATCCGCTTTTTGAATGAAAGGTGGAAAATGTTTAGGAAACAAATTTGGCATAGAAATAGCACTGATCTCTTTCATCAGTGCTGCGAGACAAGCTCTATTTGGAATAAATGATTTTTTTAATGGTTTCCGTTGAGAGAAAATGTTCTTCTGCTAATTGATGGATAGCGGTCCCGGTTTTAAAGGCATATTTAATCGAGGCATTTCGTTCATCGATCAATTTCCGGGATCCAGAACGTGTTCCCCATTTATGATGCGTTTGATCAGGTTTGGGAATATAGATGGTTTCCCCTTGCACATACTTTTGAATTTCCTGAATCAATGCCTCGGGTAAAACGGCTGTTGCTTTTACATACGTCATTTCTGCCAGCTCCTTATTTTTTGTTGCGAATGAAATAAGGGGCAAAGCCTGTTTATTAGAAATGATAAAAGATGGGCGATGTTCGTTTATTTTATTTCCACCCCATGCAAAGTATCGCCTCCACTATCAGGCTTTGCATGAGACGCTGCAGAAGGTGGCAAAACACGTTTCATTGCCATCATTACACCTCCTTATCGAATTCCCTTTATATAAAATATCTCAAGCACATTGCAAGGAAATTCCATTTTCATCCTTGCGTTATGCTGATTGTTTGCTGTTGCGCACCGTTCATGAAATAATTGGGTGAGAAAACCAATTATCCAGTATGGGGGCTGATTTTATATGAAAGTATTCGTAGTTGGAGCAAATGGGCAGATCGGGAAAAAGGTAGTTACGTTATTGAAAGAAAGTGAACATAGTGTACGGGCCATGATTCGAAAAGAGGAACAGAAGAAATCATTTGAAGAAATCGGAGTCGAATCAGTGGTCGTCAGCTTGACGGGAACGGTGGAAGAGATTTCAGAAGCGGCGAAAGGGTGCGACGCCATCGTGTTTGCAGCAGGTTCCGGGGGCAGAACAGGGGCTGATCAAACCTTATTGGTAGATCTTGACGGCGCAGTCAAGACAATCGAAGCGGCTGAAAATTTACAGGTGAAGCGGTTTATCATGGTCAGCGCTTTTCAGGCAAACAACCGGGAAAACTGGAGCGAAGCCATTAAACCGTATTATGTGGCCAAGCACTATGCCGATCGAGCGCTGTTGCATAGCGATTTAACGTATACAATCATCCGGCCGGGCGGTCTCGTGAACGAACCGGGAACAGGGCAGGTGACGGCTGCCGAGAAACTGGAAAGGGGCACGATCCCGCGGGAGGATGTGGCCAAGACAATTGTGGCTGCCTTAACCGAGGAACATACCTATAACCGTTCCTTTGATTTGATTGCAGGGGAAACTCCAATTGCTGAAGCGTTGAATTCCATATAAGATAGGAAGAACGAATAAGCAGGGCCATCCCAAATGGATGGCCCTGCTTTTGCGTTTATCAGGCCAGCTCTGGTTAACCAAACAAAAACATTGTCGGCTACTGAAATAACGTTATTTTAGTCTTCAGAGTTCTTTTTCCTTGTATCGAAAGACCCACTATCATGCATGAAACTATTTTTATTTAGATAATAAGAAGCACTAAAATGATTTTTCGGAATAATTACTAAAATAGTTTTTGACAAACGTACCACTGCATTTTATAGTTAGGAGTGTTGTGTTGTGGGTTTGTACGAATCGGTACTTTGAATCGCAGGCACTTCTCTTATCTAATGATTAGGAGAATTAGAACATTGGAGGTTTCGTAATGTCACAGAAAGCACCACTTTCTTTTACATTGGTTACAGGTTTAATGCTATTTGCTTTGTTTTTTGGGGCAGGTAATTTGATTTTTCCTGCCATGCTTGGTCAATCCTCTGGGACCAACTTATGGTCGGCTAACCTTGGATTCATCCTTACCGGAGTTGGATTGCCTTTTATCGGAATCCTGGCATTTGGTATTTCAGGTAAAAATGATGTGCAGTCACTGGTAAGCCGGGCGCATCCTATGTTCGGTTTGATTTTCACAATCGTTCTTTATCTATCGCTTGGACCATTATTCGCTCTTCCGCGAACCGGAAGCGTATCTTATGAAATAGGAATTAAGCCATTCCTTCCAGATGGAGTCGGTTTTTTACCTTTGTTGGTCTTCACCATCATCTACTTTGGCGTTGCTTGTCTCTTATCTATTAATCCCTCAAAAGTTTTGGATATTGTCGGAAAAATATTAACTCCATTATTATTAATTTTCATTGCCATCCTGATCATTGTGGCGATCATAAACCCAATGGGGGACATTCAAGCTCCTATAGCAGACTATTCTGACAATTCATTCTTTAAAGGATTCAAAGAGGGCTATTTAACAATGGATACCCTGGCATCCTTTGCTTTTGGTATCATTGTGATCAACACCATCAAGGATAGGGGCATCACTTCCAAGAAGGAAATTCTGAAGTTCTGTACTAAGGCCGGTTTGATTGCCGCCTTCCTGTTAATGATCGTTTATACGTCATTAACATATGTAGGGGCAACTAGTGTGGAATTGCTTGGCCAGTTAGGGAATGGCGGAGACGTTCTTGCCCAAGTATCGAACCACTTTTTCGGTTCTGGAGGTGCCGTGTTATTAGGCCTGATTGTGATTGCCGCTTGTTTAACGACGAGCATCGGCCTGATTACGGCATGTTCTACTTACTTTAACAAGTTGTGGCCATCTGTATCCTATAAAATCTATGTGGTCATTTTTTCTGCATTCAGTGCAGCGGTGGCCAATGTAGGCCTAAGCAACTTAATCGAGTATACGGTGCCGGTATTGACGGCGCTCTATCCAGTAGCCATCGTCATCATCGCGTTGACATTTTTACATCCCCTTTTCAAAGGGAGATCGGAAGTGTATTTGGGAAGTCTTTTCCTTACCTTGATTTTCGGGATTTATGATGGACTCATTGCTTTCGGGATACCAAAGAACCCGGTTACTGAATTTTTGACTGACTACCTGCCATTATTCAGTGTAGGGGTAGGTTGGGTCATTCCTGCCATCGTTGGTGGGATAATCGGCTATATCGTAAGCCTGATAAAAGGGCAACAGGTAACGAATTAGAATGTAAGGCTAGAAATGATACGATTATGAATGAAAGGAGCTGTCTTTTTTGACGGCTCCTTTTTGATTAAATGCAGATGTTTGTCTTTACTGGAAAAGAACTTTAGAATGAGGAAAAAGGAGTGGAGTGAGATCGTGATGAATACGTTGCCAGAAAAAATAGCGAATATTTTACATACGAATAAGAAAAAACCTGTTCAATTTCAGGAGCTGATTTCCAAAGGTGGATATTTGCCACCCGAGATGGATTTGATGGTCGATGCGATTTCAGCGTTGAGCATGGGGAAAAACATTTTGTTAAAAGGTCCCACAGGGGCAGGGAAGACGAAGTTTGCGGAGACGTTATCCCATTTATTCAACCAGCCGATGTTCAGTGTCAACTGTTCGGTCGATTTGGATGCTGAGAGCTTGTTGGGCTTCAAGACTTTATCCTATAACGAGGGCAAACAGGAGATTGAATTCGTTCCGGGTCCCGTGACAAATGCGATGAATCACGGAACTTTCCTCTATATTGATGAAATCAACATGGCGAAGCCTGAAACGTTGCCGTTGATCAATGGGGTGCTTGATTATAGAAGGACGATCACGAATCCATTTACGAATGAAATCGTCACGGCAAAAGAGGACTTCAATGTGATTGCGGCCATCAATGAAGGCTATGTCGGTACAGTGCCGTTGAATGAAGCGCTGAAAAACCGGTTCATCGTGATTGAGGTTCCCTATATTGAAGGAGAGCAGCTTAAGCAATTGATCGAAACCAATACGAAACTGAAGGATGCACGGACCATTGAGCTGTTCGTCAAGCTATCGGGTGATTTGATTCATGCCGTGAATCAAGGGAAAGTGGCTGAGGATGCAGCATCGATACGGGCACTGCTTGATGCGTGTGATCTAAGTGTACTGATCCCACCTAAGCGGGCGATTCTTCGTTCAATCGTGGATAAGCTTGATGAGGAACGGGAACGGGAATTTGTGAAGAACTTGGCCGACACATTATTCTAACTAGGAGAATGCCGCATGAAGTATATTCGATTCAACGATTCAATTATTGATACGGCGCTTTTTTTGCAGCTTCAGGATTTATCGACGGTTTTATCCGGTATTCCTGAACTGGAATTTGAATACAACTATGGATCTTTCCTTGATTCTGTAAACAGTAAAGTCACGGCGAGCCATTTTTGGGAAAACGGCAACCAAGAGGTAAAGGCTGCAGGATTGAAGACGGATGTCCTTCTCAGGACGATTGGGACCCTTCATCATTCGAGCGTGAAGGATTTACAGTCCTATCGGGAAGTCATCGAGGAAAGCGGGCTTCCAAAGTTTTCGGCAGAGCTGTTTACCCTATTCGAAGATGTACGACTTGAGGAATTGATCAAAAAAGAGCGCCCGGGAACAAAGAAGTGGTTTTCTATACGCGAGGCGTATCTTACGCAATACTTTGAAACGCAATCGGCTGCGAACGTAACGAGGAGCTTTGCACTTGATGAACTTTTCTGCCTGATTTATTTACTGCTTCATTCCGATCGTCCGGATCCGATTTTTCCACGAGCCAACGGACGCCAGGTGGAGGCATTGGAAAAAATCAAACCGTTGATTTATATGGTGTTTGAAGCAAGGAAAACGAGTGATATCACAAGAATTTGCGAACAAATCGTCTTCCGTTTGAATGAAGAGTATCAAGATAGCATGAATGAGTATTTCATCTTCCCGGTCGCGAATGTGGAACAGTATACGGCCAACACGCTTTTCGATGAACTGACACGAAACGACGAGCTGTCGAATGATGACACAGAAGATGTGGATGAAGAGAATAGCGAGTTCATCGATGAAAAGTTCTCGACATGGCACCGGGAGAATAAGAATGGCGAGAACCCTTCCACCTTCCTTCAGTTTGAATTGGAGCAGGGGACGAAAACGAGCATGCTAGGCGGCGGTGCACGGGAAGCAGAAGATGCTGACCAGGCGTTGGCCTCGATTCAAGGCTCTTCCGGTGAAAGTAAAGAAAAGGATTACAAGCAACAGGAGACACTCGAGAAAAAGCAAACGAATGCCGGGAAGAACGGAGATTATCCGTTTGGCGAGGATAATAAAGATGCCGTCATGATAACCAAAGAGGCGAGGGCGTCAACGATCGATGAGGAAAAACGGTATCGCGAGTTCGTGGCTGACATCGAGCCTTTCAAGCGGAAGCTTTCCAGCACCATCGAAAAGACGCTTGAAAATAAGAAGAATGCACCAAGAAGAGACCTGGCGTTCGGAAGATTATCCAAGAAGTTGCTGCCACTCGTGCTGGATGAAAATCCACGGGTCTTTTATAAAAAGAACCAGGAGTCCAAGGAAATCGATGCCGTGTTCACACTTCTTGTCGATTGCTCGGCCTCGATGCACAATAAAATGGATGAAACGAAGCGTGGCATTGTCCTCTTTCATGAAGTGCTGAAGAAATTGAAAATCCCCCATTCAATCGTCGGATTTTGGGAAGACGCCAATGATGTGAAAGAAGGGTACCAACCGAACTATTTTCACGTGATTCACTCCCATTCCGATTCTCTTTACCAGAATGCCGGCGCGAAAATCATGCAGCTTGAACCTGAGGAAGATAATCGGGACGGTTACAGCATCCGCGTCGCCACTAAGGAATTGGAAAGAAGGCGGGAGAAGAATCGCTTTCTGCTCGTCTTCTCCGATGGCGAACCGGCTGCTGCACAGTACGACCAGAATGGGATCGTCGATACGCATCTTGCCGTATCCGAAGCACGTAAAAAGGGAATCGATGTCATTGGCATGTTTCTAGCGGATGGAAGCATCGAGGAAAGCGAAGAACTGACGATGAAAAACATCTATGGCAAAGAAAGGCTGATGGTTCCCACTGTATCTGAATTGCCAGAGCACTTTACCCCGCTGTTGAAGAAACTGTTATTAAAGACCATTTGACGCCTGGAATTTTTGAGCACGCTTCTGTCTATTCATCATATTCTAGACTGTAACCTAGATGAGGAGTGACAGAGATGTACTACACAAGGCAGAACTTTGGCGGATATGGAAACTTCGGGGGATTCCCGGGAGTTGGAGGATATGGTGTTCCAGGAGGGTTTGGTCAACCAGTTGGGTATCCGATGTTTGGTGGCATGGGTGGTCATCCGGGAATGGGCTTTCCAGGAGGATTTCCGATGCAACACGGTTATGGCGGACAGAATAGCTTTCCCATGCAGATGCCAGGTGGCATGGGCGGACATGGAGGAGCCTTCCATCCATACCCGATGCAAGGCGGCATGGGCCAAGGCGGCGGATATCAGCAATATTGAAACAGGAAAAAGAGCTAGTGGAGGTCCTTGTATGACCTCTTCTAGCTCTTTTTGTTTGGACCTTTGATCAATGCTGTTTGTTCGGCAACCTTTTCTCTGGGTGACCGTTCCCCTGACGGCGTTTATTATCCGCTTCTTTTTTCTGCTGTTCCTTGATTTTCTCAACAAATTCCTCAGAACGTTCCATGCATACAACCTCCTCCGTTATTTTCTTTTTTACTATAACCAGAACGACTATGATTCATGAGGAAATCGAGCCGGAATTTACCCTGTGTGGCGAGAACATCCATAACTTAACAAATTATCCTGTATCCTTTTATGAACCTGGAGCGTCATTTATATAGAAGGGAAAGGGGATGAACATGAAAAAGAGAAATAGGACGCTCAGGGTCATACGGTCAATCCTATTATTTGTTGTAGCCATATCCTTGGCTTGGATCGCTTTCCATACGGTCATGAAGGCCTATGAACAAAAGAAACATCCGGCATGGGGGCAAATGGTGGAAGTGGATGGAAAGGAGATGCATGTGTATACCAAAGGAGAGGGGGAGCATACGATTGTTCTATTAAGCGGTTTAGGAACGGCGGCGCCTGTCTTGGATTACGAACCATTGATTGACGAGATGGCAAAGGATAATAAAATCGTCGTAGTGGAGCCATTTGGCTATGGTTGGAGTGAGCTGACAGATAAGGAGAGGACCGTGGAAAATATCGTGGAGGAAATACGAACGGCCCTGAAAAAATCAAAGATAGAAGGTCCTTACATATTGATGCCCCACTCCCTATCCGGAATCTATAGCATGTACTATGCCCATGAATATCCAAACGAGATCAAAGCCATTATCGGAGTGGATTTCACGTTACCGAAGGCATTGGAGTATTTTGAGGAGCCTGCTCCTAGCATGCCTGCCTATCTGAAGTATGTTGCACCCACTGGATTGGCACGAATAGCCTCTTACGTGAGCGCGGAAAATGTCCTGCCGATTGCGGATGAGGGTATATATTCAGAAGAAAATCTAGACATGACCAAAACGATTGCGGCTTGGAAAGTGTACAACCGAAATATTGTCGATGAAGCAAGTGCGATAGAGGAGAATGTGAACAAGACGAAGGAGATGTCCTTCCCTTCAAGCATGCCGCTCCTGATCTTTGCTGCCAAAAGAGATAAGGTAACAGAAGATGGTAAAACGAACGAGACGTTTTATCGATCACAATTGGGGGAGAACCCATTAAATGAACTCGTGGTCTTAGAAGGCCATCATTATCTTCATTGGACGCGCTATAAGGAAATGGGTGAACACGTTCGTCATTTCACCGAACAATTAGAAAACCGGTAAAGGGAACTGCTGAAATCTCAGAGATTGGATGGGGAATCACCTTAAAGGAACATGGAGAAGGATTTATGAAAAAGCCACCTATTCTGTATAAGTGGCTTCCTGATCATTATATGGCATAACCCGTTATTTTTCTAAACTCCACAATCCATACGGGTTGTAAAAAGGATGGTCTTCCTCGTACCTGAAGTCTTGACGGCTAGTCAATGTAAAGGTGGGGGCATCCGATTTTATCCGGAAATCCTGGCCATTTGTGAAGGTAGGTCTTTCCCCAAGGTTATAAAAGTTGAAGGTGCTCAGTAACGTCACCGCATCTTTTGGGCTCATCGTGTTTGGCGTGACGACATCGGGAAGGCCGAATGCCTTCATTCCGAACGAACCATAGTGGTCTTCCTCACCAATGATGGTGACAAAGTGGGCATAAACCGGGATGATATCCGGGTTCTTCTGTAAAGTTTGCCAGGCTTCCTTCGTATGAGCCATGCCCGCCGTTTCGATTTTCACAGCCATGCCACCCGCTTTAAGCAAGGCAGACCCAGCATCTATCAGGTTTATGACGGCCTCGAAGTCAGATACTTCGGCAATGATATAGACCGTGAAGGTATGCTGATCGATTTCGGTTAACAAACGTTCAGGAAACTCTCCTTTACTGGCATAAGAGAAAGCCTCTTTCAAATGTGGTTCATAATCATACACTTCAACATGAAACGATATGCCTTTTTCTTGGTTATGCAATACTTGTCCAGCCAACTGGTATCCATCGCTTTGCGTAGCCACCGCCTGAATCAATTCCGTGCGGTTCTTCCACACTCCAGGTATCCCGATAATAATTTCCGTCATGACGCACCTCGACTTTCTTTTTTTTACTATACTACGTCTTCTGCCGGTTTGTCTTATTGTATAATAGTGGAAAAGGGGCGATTCTTTTGAAAAACTATACCTCGATTTGTTTGCTCTTATTCAGTTCCTGCATTTTTTTTGGGTTAGCGTTAAGAAGTGTCTCGGAATACTCCATGCTTATTGGCGTGAGTATAGGGATGGTCTTCCTGATTCTGGCCATGATTACTGTAGGGATAAGAAACAGAAGGCAGACCTGATACTTTTTTTAGTGGGAATTTCATAGTGTGTAGGACTTTTTCAAATTAATGCAATTGATGTATAATATAAGCGAGTGACGGTATGTGATATTTTTTACTAGAATATAATTTGTAGATTCACTCGTGGATCTATGGAAAAATGGTAATGGAATTTACCATATCAATCGATTTTTGTTTATCCAATGATGAAAGAGAGTGGAATATAATGGGTCGTAAGTGGAATAATATCAAGGAAAAAAAAGCGTCCAAAGATGCGAATACTAGCCGTATTTATGCAAAATTCGGACGTGAAATCTATGTGGTAGCCAAACAAGGTGAACCTGATCCGGAATCGAATCAGGCTTTACGTGTCGTATTGGAACGTGCGAAAACGTACAATGTACCAAGAGCGATCATTGACCGTGCAATCGAGAAGGCAAAAGGCGGTTCTGAAGAGAACTATGATGAACTTCGCTATGAAGGCTTCGGACCTAATGGATCCATGGTGATTGTGGACGCACTGACAAACAACGTTAACCGTACTGCTTCTGATGTACGTGCCGCTTTCGGTAAAAATGGAGGAAACATGGGGGTCAGCGGATCTGTTGCCTATATGTTCGATGCCACGGCCGTTTTCGGGATAGAAGGAAAGAATTCCGAAGAAGTACTAGAATTATTGATGGAAGCGGACGTTGATGTTCGTGATATCATCGATGAAGAAGAATCGGTTATCGTGTATGCGGAACCTGATCAATTCCATGCTGTACAACGAGCATTCAAAGATGCAGGCATCACGGAGTTCACGGTTGCCGAGCTTACCATGCTTGCACAAAATGACCTAACACTTCCTGCTGATGCACAAGAGCAATTCGAAAAAATGATTGATGCATTAGAGGACTTAGAAGACGTTCAACAAGTTTACCACAATGTGGATCTTGGTTGATCATATAGAAAAGCGGGCCTGTGAGATATAATCACAGGCCTTAAACTGTAGGCACACTCGATTGAAATCGAGTGTGCCTACAGTTTTTTTTGTTTCAAAATGGAAAGACACCTTTTTTTCCACCGGATAAAATTTGATAAGGGTGAAACCAAAGAAAGTACAAAAAGTCCTGAGAGAAGTTATTATGTGAAAGATGAACGGACACACACAGATAGCCTATTCATTCTACACGGCTGCGACCGGAAGGATCTATACGGGGAATAACCGGCCTGATTTACCTACAAAGGAGAAGAAAATTCGCTGAAATATGAAATTACATAAAAATTTCAATCAATTGATTAAGTGCCTTTTTAGTATAGGAAATATATGGGTAATAAGTTGTTTTAATATATTAGTATTTTATGCCTCTATATTTGACAGGGGTATTATGTTATTTCACTAGTATTACTTTTTGGTATCGTACTTTCACCGATATCTATTAAAACAAAGAGCTCTGCATATGCTGATGAATTACCAACAGAAGTTGAAAAGGGAAAAATCCTATCAGTTTTAGAGATTATCCAAAATGGGATAGCAGAAGAGGATAATAAAATATTATTAGACTTAGTAATGGATTATCTAGCACTGAAATTGATAATCTTAAACTAGCACTAGCAGATATTTCTGTTGAAGAGTTAAATGGGATTACAAATGAGTCAAAGTTTCTTGAAAAAGAAATTCTTAAACAAGATGATATAATACAAATTGAGGAACTTACAGCTGAGGCCAAGGGGCGCCATGCTGCTCCACCAACTGCACTTGAAAAACGCTTAAAGTTATTTTTGGAACAATTGTTGGTATGACAATAGCAACTACTATTGTTCAAGATATGTACAAGTTGGGTGCCAATAAAGCTTGCCATAAATGGGGAAACAATCGACCTAAGGTTAAAAGTGCCTGTAAAACTCTAGGATACTGGTAAAATGATCGAAACTAAGGGGTGAACTTTTATGTTTAACGTACCTGAATTTTCGAGGGTGAAAAAATTAAAATTAGCTACACATTCATTACTTATATGTGTTCTATTAAGTTTAATCAGTTTAATCATTAATGATGTATTTTCTCTAGTGGTACATGAAAGAATTAATGTAAACCTATTCTTTATCCCTATTATTATGGTTTTTTGGATTTTAATCGCTATAAATAAACCTACTTATCAACAGTAAAAAGAGAATCTAGCTTACCTAAACGGATACCTATAGATTGGACACTTAGAAAAGAGTGTTTCTTCTATAGGTATTTTTTTAGAGAAGGCCAAGGTACGGGTTAAGGTAGCCTTAAAAATATTAGAGACAGCAAAGGCGCCTATACTGTGAAAATCTATTCTTTCTCAAGCTGCTCAATTTTGGTTGTTGTAGAAAAATATTATATATCTATAGATCATTGTGGTCTTGGGATCGGCGTGTCCCAGGCTTTGTTGAATTCTACATAAAGCGGTTTTGTTCGAGTATCGTATGAAGTACTTTCGGTTTAGCCCCTTTTTACAGAAAAGAGCCTGTTTTGATGACAAAACAGGCTCTTCACATTTATTCTTTTACTTTGATTCCATATCGTTTACGGTCTTGTTTCACTTTTTCAAGTTCGGATACGGTAACGAGTTGGTAGCCTTGCTGGTCCAGCTGTTTTATGATTTCGTCAGCCGCTTGGGCGCTGGTTTTGTAAATGTCGTGCATGAGGATGATCTTCCCGTCTTCCGCTTTGTTCATGACTTTACGGACCACTTTCTTCTTGTTCCGGAGCTTCCAGTCTTCCGGGTCTATTTCCCAGAGTGCGACATCCATATCGCCTATATGTTTGCGGACCTTATCGTTTATTGCACCATATGGCGGACGGATAAGGGATGGCTCGTAACCACTGGCTTTTAGGACGGCAAGTTGTGTTTTGTTAATTTGACTCTTGATCTTTTTCTTGTTTAGGCGTGTCAGTTGCGGATGATCCCAGGAATGGTTCCCGATTTCATTTCCTTGTGCAATCATTTTTTGCAAGACCTCTGGATAGTGCTCGACACGGCTTCCTAATACGAAGAAGGTCGCATGTGCTTGATGTTTGTTCAAGGACTTCAGGATGGCCGTCGTATTGTCAGGGTGAGGTCCGTCATCGAATGTGAGGGCGATCACCTTTTGGGATGGATCGATCCAATCATTCTTTGGAGGAAGCTTGGCGACAATATGCTTGGGCTGCCTTTCCTTCACGCGATCTTGATTCATTTCCTTGTTTTGATATGTATCTAGCAAGCTATCTTTGAATAACTCTTTTTTGATAGCGATGGATTGTATGGTGGATGAATCTCCGTCTTTTTTCGGTTTCATATAGAAAACCAGCGTGTTTTTCAATACGGAAAATGAATCAAAATTGTCCATTTTTGGATCTGTCATTTTCTTGATCATGTCTTCGGTAAGTGTTTTGTCTTTCTTATCACTTAACTCTTCAAAGGCAATGTCGGATAAGACCGATAAATAATCAGTATCAGAATAAAAAATGTCATCTAAAGAGAGGATTTCTTGAGAGGGAATATCATATGTGAAAATGTTATATTCCGATTGTTTTTTACCTGCAATTTGTTGATATTTATCGAAGGAAATCGTGATGGTCTGTTTGCTGAAATGAAGGATTTCATAAGTGATGTTCAACTCAGAAGAAGCTTCTCCATCGACAGCCTTCCATTTCTTTTGATACTCCTTTATTTCTTTATGAATATAGGATTCTAGCTGCTCATCGATTGACTCTTGATGGAATATCGGCCTGCTTACTGAAAATCCACCTTTTGTATAATCGTTAACATCCGTTTGAATATCCGCATCCGGATAATTTTCATCTATGGAATAAGCGGAAACTGTATGCTTATTTTTCAACAGTTTAATAGCCAATCCAGACAAGCCCAAAACCACAGTTAGACATAAAAGAGAAATAAATACTTTTTTATAATTTGATTTGCTCATGATGCTTTCCCACCTCGTGATAATTCTACTATAATATAACTACAAAAGCCTTAAAAGTTTGTAAAATAATTCATTTTTTATAGGGTGAATTTTCCCTAGTGGTTTTTAACTAAGATATGACCTTCCTTGTGCCTATAGAAGTGGTATTTATTATCAAAAGTAATGGGACCGTTTCATGAAAAAAGCGGAGGTTGAAGTGTATCGTGGTGGAAGGAATGAACGTCCATGTTGACCTCTGTTTCTAAGCGGAAAAAGATTAGAGAGTTTTGGATTCATCGGCAGGAGAATGAAGCTTCATTTGATCGAGTTCAATCCTCAACTTCTCTGTTTCTATCAGATAGTTTTCGTGTTTGAGTTTTTCGAGTTCTATTTCGTCTTTAAGCATTTTATGCTTAATTTTCGCTTGTTCCTGAAAATGGTTTGTCACGATCGCGATAATAGGAATAGAGAATATCATGACAACGGTTATTGTGCCAACCATAATGTGCCCTCCCCTCAAGTGGAATTTTATGTCTTCTCTATATTATACAACTGTGGTTACATTTAGGAAGCGGTTTTGAAATAATTGGTTATTCCTTCGGAGGGAATAGGCGGAATGGCCAAGGGAAGGGAGCGGTTAAAATAAAAACTACGGAAATATCAGAGCGAAAATCAAAAGGTTTACTGGCCCTTGCCATCATACTGGAATCCGTATTTCTCATCGATTTTTTCACAGGAGTTCTTTCTAACCTGCATGTCTATATAGGTGCTGCTACTGGCTTGCTGATTGGGTTTGTCAGTTTATTGATCAGCGCCTATTTACTGGCGAAGAAATCATATGGTGCCATCTCGATATGCATTCTATTCTTTTCTGTATTGATCACTTTTTTCACGTTCGTTGCTTATTTTTTACCCGAAGCAGGATACCCACCGCCCATTCGTTTGTTCTTTTAATTTTATTGATTCTTTGGCGAGGTGATGACCGTGGAACTTTGGAAAAGTCTTCTTTTAAATGGTGCTGTTAAGCTATTTCAGAGGACAGAATTATTGGATGCATGTATTTCAGATATTTCTCGTGAAGGTTTCGAAATCCATGTAATGGATTGTTCAAAGTGGGATTTGGAAAGTTACCATAATGACTTGGCATCGATACTCCAATTTCCTGATTATTACGGAAAGAATTTGGATGCCTTTCATGACTGTTTATCAGATATGGCCCCAGAAGGAAGAGGGATGGTCTTGGTGTTTAAGAACTACGATTTATTCGCAAATAAGGAACCGGAAGTTGCTTATCGATTGTTGGATATCGTTCAAATAAACGCTTGGCGATTTTTACTGGAGGACATTAAATTACTAGCTTTTGTCCAATCGAATGACGCGACAATCGAATTCCCGCGTTTAGGCGGCATGCCTGCTGAATGGAATAATGAAGAATGGCTGAATGTAAATAGAGGCTAGTATTTTGGAGAAGGTTGCTGCGGCAGCCTTTTTCATTTGGCCCCAGCACGTCAGTAAACTAAAGAAACGTTCAATGTCCTCATAAATGAAAAGATGATAAATGGTATGATTAAGAAATCATACATAAATAGGAGGAATTAATTCCTTGAAAGTAGTAAAAATCATCTTAGCAGCCATGGTTATTAGTCTAGCCACTTATAGTCTAAAAACTGAAACCGAGTTAATGCCGTATTATATGTTTTTCTTAGGGGCGCTTATACTGGTGACAGGGATAGCCGAACTCCAAAAAGACAAAAAAGGCTTTAAGGGACACCTGAGCATCGGGATTGCTTTCTTTGTTTTCTTGGTTTCCATCCAGAGTTTTTTCATGGGCTAACAGGTAGGCAGCCTATTTTGAAAGAACAATAAATGATAGAAGGGCATGTTTTGATCGGTTTCAAAACATGCTTTTTCTATTGATTTGAATCAGAGGGGGAGACGATGGTCAGTTTGAAATGATCTTCACGTACATTCCTTTTTTGGCTTTCCGTTTAGCGCTTTCGTTCATCGTTTTAATAGTTTCTGATAAGGTAGAAGCAGGTTCCATATAGTTCATCCATTATTAAAACGATGGGAACGCCTCACTTATCATGTCATGTCCATCCTGTTCACTTCATCCGTCAAACCCATCTTCAGCATTTCGGCTTTCACACATCTTTTCAATTCATCGTCTTCCTGTATGAGGTAGAAATATTGCAAGTTTCGGATGGTTGCTAATTTGGTTGCCTCATCATTTCTATCAAAAAATTTCTCCAAGTCTTTTAGATTGATCGTTGAATCTCTGTTCATGGAAAATCTCTCCTGATTAGGACGGTCATCGCTTACAACCCCTAATGTATCAAAAGTAGGGAGGGAGGCCACTTTTTTTCTTTGCTCACGTACAGTGACTTCGACATATTCGTATAAATCATCAAGGGGTTTACGGTTGAGTTCTTGTTGGATCCTGTTGCAGACGTAGGCACTTTGCGCTGAAAACTCCGGATCCGCGGTTGCTTCTTTAGTGACCCAATCCAAAAATTCCTGATATTCTTCTTTTTTTGAATAACCTAATAGGTTTTCGATCACCGAGGCATCATTCACGGTCAGAATTACATCTATGAATTCTGCAAGATTTCTAGCTATGATTTTTACGTGATTTCCGAAATTCATGGGGCTCACGCAAACGATGAAGGCCTCGTCTAAATGTTGCACCCTGCCAAAATCGGTGAGGAATCCATAGTGGATCCCATCAGCCCCAATGCTTGCAAATGGGATGACATCATAGGAATAATCATCATCTTGTAAGAATAGGGATAACCGATCGAATAAGCTGTGTCCCTCCTTTTGTAAATCTTGATCTAATTTAGTCAATGCTTGAAGAGCATGGGGGAATTCTTTGTATTTTCCTAGAACATTCACGTTCAAAACCTCCAATAAAAGAAATGGTGTTTCCTACTATATTCACTATCCTTCGTCATCAAGCCTGCTTTTACAGTGGAAAAATTATGAGTGATTTGAAGGCATGCCAAACGGGAAGGCTCCTCAAAGAGTCCTTCCCGTTTAAAATGTTTCACAAATGATCGAACCTGTCCTGGATATGTCGTAATCACCCAATGCGTTGATTTCGGACTGGAAGGGCTTCGATGTTAATATCTCCTTAACGATCGTGAGGAGCTGGTCAGTTTTTGGCGTCTTTAGAATGACCAAATCGTACCGTTCGGTTATTAATGGAACGAAGTCCACCCCGACGATTTTGGCCGCCTTTTCGATACCAATCCCAACATCCGCCAACCCTGCCGAGACAGTCGAGGCTACACTCAGATGATTGGTTTCCTCGTGTTCATAGCCCTTAAGGCTTTGAGCGGATATCTGATGGAGTCTAAGCTGCTCATCAAGCAGGATACGGGCGCCGGACCCTCTTTCCCGATTGATGATCGTCAAGTCCTGATTCAAGTCAGACCATGTGTGGAGATGGAGCGGGTTGCCCTTTTGGACGTAAAAACCTGCTTTCCTTGAAACAAGGTTGATTAACATATAGGGATATCCAACCAAGATTTTCTTTATGTAAGGCAGGTTATATTCTCCTGTATCTCCGTCAAACATATGCATGCTGGCAATATCCGCTTCGCCGTTGTACATCGAGATCAGACCGTTCAAACTGCCGGTGTTGGACCGTAGCGTTTTATAAGGTGAATCCTTTTCGATATATTGACCAAGAATATCTAGCACCATATCCTGTCCGCTTATGACAAGGTTATGTGATTCCTTCGATTGCGCTTTTTGATTTTCGGTAACCGGAGCTGTGGTGGATGGGGACTTATGACCCTGAATGTAGTCGTCCAAGTCTTTTGCATCCATTCTCATCTGCCTGCCGACCCGGAAGACAGGGAGCTCGCCTTTTTTAACCAAATCATAGATCGTTAGTTTGGATACCTTTAATAATTGTGATACTTCTTCAATCGTATAGGATAGCTCTTTCGACATGATGTGCATCCCTCCAACTTTATTGTATCCTAGTGGCTTACATAAATAAATTCCAAGAGGGGAAAAGTAAGTATTACATTTTATCCTTTTTATTATTATAATTAGTTATAACTAATTATAACTAGAAAGAAAGGAAGATCGATTTTGAAGAAATTATATCTTATTATCTCGATTATGTTTGTCATGATAATCGGAGCTGGATGTTCATCGGATGAAAACACAGAAACGAAAAAACAGGAAGCAACGAAGCAAGTCGATTTGACCATTTCGGCAGCTGCAAGTTTGCAGGATGCCTTGAACGACATTAAAGCAAGTTTTGAAAAAGAAACGCCAAATGTGAATGTGAACTTTAATTTTGGAGCGTCAGGAGCACTACAACAACAAATTTCCAAAGGAGCACCTGTCGACCTATTTTTCTCAGCGGCAGAAGATAAATTCGATACGTTAGTCGATGAGGGGCTTATCGATGAAAAACAAGGCACCGACCTAGTCGGCAATGAGCTTGTGTTGGTGGTTTCAAAGGAATCGGATAAAGAAATCAAAACGTTGGAAGACATCACGAAAGCTACTAAAATTTCAATTGGTACTCCTGAATCTGTTCCCGCAGGTCAGTATGCGTTGCAAACGCTGGAAAACAGCGGTCTTTGGAAAGAGGTTGAAGAGAACGTGATCTATGCCAAAGATGTTCGCCAAGTGCTTACATATGTGGAAACGGAGAACGTCGATGCAGGCATGGTGTATAAAACGGATGCGCTGACTTCATCGAAAGTGGATATCGTCACAACGGCTGGGGAAGATTTGCATGACCCAATCATCTATCCAGCAGGTGTGATCAAGGATAGTTCACACCCAAAAGAAGCCCAGTTATTTTATGACTATCTTCAAACGGAAGAGGCCATGAAGATCTTTGAAGAATACGGATTTACGGATGTAAAATGATGAAGGGACTGCCGGTTAGGCGGTCTTTTTTTGCGTTATCATTCCAATTTTAATCCTTATTTAGAAACTTTTTCATGTTCGAATCGTATATAATGGGGTCACAGATTGTGATGGATAGAGGAGGATTGGATGGTTTTTATAAGAAAACATGCATACGTGAGATTCATCCTGTTTTTCATTTCCATTTTTATTACTCATCTTTTTTTTGATTATAAAGAGGAGCAGGAATTCCATTGGATGGCAAACCTATCTGAATCGTTGTTTTTCGTTACATTTTGTACATTGATGAATTGGCTATGGGAAGATAACGGGCACAAGAAAGGGACCAAAGAAGACGAAGTAGGGGGAGGTACAAATGAGTGAGGGGATGGATTATCTTATCACCGGGATTTTGGTCATCGCATTCACATGCGGATTTGCCATGCAGCTTCAACAGTTATTACTGCTTAGAAAAAATAACGAAACGATACAAAAAAGGGTGTTATATGGATCTTATTTGCGTTGCATCGCTTACGCCGGGTTTTTATCGACCTATATCTTGAATATCCTGATAGGTGCACAGCTTGTCCCGAATGCGTTTTTTACAGAAAATAACACGAGTTTGGGGTGTATACTTTTTCTTGTGGTTTTAGTGTTTGCTACTTTGGTAGTGGGTCCTAATAAATCAGAGCGTATGTAGAAGGGGAAAAACTTACAATGATAGATGAACAGACCCTTTTCAGCTATCGCTACCCTGAAAAGGGTCAGAAATACATTGAATATGTTCAGTGTGTTCCGACATAGCAATACATTAGAGCAAAGATAGAAACAAATGTTAGGCCAATACCCAACACTGTTTGGTTATGAGTTCTTTTATCATTTTTTAAGTTTTTTAGAAATGCGGTGAAGTTTACAAACCATAAAACGCCTAATAACGGTATAACAAGTAAAATTATAATTAGCATAAATGAAGTCCGCTCCCTTACTGCTTTATGAATAATGGTAATATAGGGGTGTAAATAGCCTTAATAGAAACTTGAATCCGATTAAATGAATCGATTCAAGCCTATAGGATGTTTTGAAAGTCACCTCGAGTAAAGGTCCCAGATGATTTGCCTATCCTTCTTGTTGAAAAATTGGTCTACATCTTTTTCCGATGGCACTTGTCGAACCGCAAAAGGGATTTGCTTCTTTTGAATCATTTCATCTATCTTCTTGATCGTAGGAAGATTTCCTTCCAAAATGCCTTCCCACATATTGATTTTCTTCCCATCTTTAAAATGGAGGATATACCTACCATTAAAGTATCGTTGGTGAGGAGTCTTTGTGGTAGATGTAATGGAATAGTCGATGACAACGCCTTCTACATCCTCCCAGGAATACTCCGCTTCCTTTAAACTCCAGAACGATGCAAACTGAATCTTTTCGTCACTTACCACGAGGGCATGTGTCACGCCTAAATAAAGAAAGGGCAAAGAAATGAGGAGGGGCAATCCTGCTAATGTCATAATAAATTGAGCGCCCTTTTTGAATGACTGAAAGGATTTTTCGTGGATGCCTTGTTTAATCGTAAAATAGATTCCCCACGTGGTGAGGCCATATACGACTGCACATATGAAATATACCCAATAGGAACTAGCGGGCGTTCCGTAAAACAAGACATCTCCCGTATCATGTATCTGCCTGTTGATCCAATAGAAAAGAAAGAACCACAGTGAAGAAAATAGGATGAACAGTAAGGAAAAGCGCCACCACACTACTTTCTCGGATGTATTTTTTGCCACAATTACTCCCCCAGTCGATCGATTATGATTACTAAACTATATCACAAAAATGGTAAAAAGAACCATATCAGTTTGTGTGTATGATCAAGAAGTGGGGAGGATGGCACTTGGTTAATTCCTTATATTGGATAATAGAAAGGGTTTTTACCGGTCGGTCAAGAATATATAACATAAGAGTATAGTGCTAGTGTGAATGAATGAAGCGGAGCGAAAGAGGTGAGTGCGGTAATAAATCGTTTAAGAGAAATCGTGTAAGAAGAAGGTGGTTCGTATGAGGAAAGTGGAGGTTGTCTCTCATCAGGAGAAGTGGCCGCACATGTTTCAGGATGAATGCGAAAAGTTACTAAAGATCTTTGTGAACGATATTTTGAACATCCATCATATTGGGAGTACAGCTATCCCTACAATTCATGCCAAACCGGTCATCGATATGGTGGTTGAAGTGAAGTGGTTGAATCGAGTGGATGAGTATAATGCGGATATGGATAGGATCGGGTATGAAGCCATGGGTGAGTATGGAATCGCCCATCGACGTTTTTTCGTGAAAGGTGGGGACAAGAGGACTCATCATGTTCATGTCTTTCAACGGGGCAATGAAGAAATTACCCGTCACGTACGATTCAGGGATTATATGATTGCCCATCCAGAAGAAGCGCATAAGTACAGCCAACTCAAGAAAAGGTTAGCGAAGGTGTTCCCGAATGAGATGGCTGAATACATAGAAGGAAAGAACAAGTATATACAAGAGATCGATAAGCGGGCAAAAAAGTGGGCCAATCCGCCTGATTGACATATCTACTTAAATAGATATAATGAACCCATGGATCATTTACTCATTTTTAAAGCATTATCTAATGAAAAAAGACAGTTAATCTTACAGTGGTTAAAAAATCCTGAAGAAAACTTTATTCATCAACAACATGATGGACAGTTCAATGATGGCGTGTGCGTCGGGAGTATCCAGGAAAAATCGGGTCTCGCACAATCGGTCATCTCCAGTTACCTTGATATGATGCAAAAGGCAGGGCTCTTGGAATCCAAACGGATTGGTAAGTGGACCTATTATCGCCGTAATGAGCAAGTCATCAAGGAATTAGGGGAGTTCATCAAAAAAGAGTTATAGGTAGAATTTCGCGGAAACTCTGCCTATTTTTTTACCATATCATATCTACATATTTAGATATGTTGAAATGAAATTGTTGGAAGAAGGGATAACACACATGAAAAACACGAATAAACAACTTCAAGACCTTTCTTTATCCGTTTTGGATTTAGTGACGGTTTTACAAGGAAAAGTGCCTGCGGATTCCTTTCACAATGGACTTGATCTGGCTAGAAAAGTAGAGGACTTTGGCTACGAACGATATTGGTTGGCAGAGCACCATAATAGCCCAGGTGTCGCAAGTTCGGCCACTTCGCTATTAATCGGTTATATCGCCGGCGGTACAACCAAAATCAGAGTCGGTTCTGGAGGAATCATGCTACCGAACCATGTACCGCTAGTGGTCGCGGAACAATTCGGAACGCTGGAATCACTTTATCCGGGGAGAATTGATTTAGGCTTGGGACGAGCACCGGGAACGGATCAAATAACAGCACGGGCCCTACGACGGAATGTCGGTGGCTCCGGGGAAGACTTTCCTTCCAATATAGTCGAGCTGCAAAACTATTTAAGCACGAATAAATCCGGTCCAGTCCGGGCGTTTCCTGGAGAAGGCACGAATGTCCCTCTATGGATACTCGGATCGAGTCTATTCAGTGCAAGACTTGCCGGCATGATGGGCTTGCCATATGCGTTTGCTAGCCACTTTGCTCCATCGTATTTAAAGGACGCGCTAAAGCTCTATAAAGATTCCTTCCAACCATCTGAACAGTTAAAGGAACCCTATGCAATCGCCTGCGTGAATGTAGTGGCAGCCGATACTACTGAAGAAGCCGAACGCTTAGCAACATCCCTGAAATTGTTCTTCCTAAACGTGATCAGGGGAGGGCAGGAACTGCTGAAACCGCCTGTCGATAACCTGGATACGTACTGGAGTCCATACGAAAAAGCCGCCGTCAATCAGATGCTGGAGTACACATTCATCGGTGATTCCACTAGAATCAGCCATGAACTACAAGCATTTCTTGATGAAACGCAAGTGGACGAGATCATGGTCTGCTCACATATTTACGATCACGAAGCACGTGTTCGTTCGTACGAAATCATGTCGCAAATCGTTAAAACTAAATGACGACCTACCCCCGGGTGCATCTGCATCCGGGGGTTTTTCTGTGTTGTTTGGTAGTGGCGGCGTTTGACCGATAAATAGTGGGATTTGACCGATAAACCACGGATATTGACAGATAAATGCTGCAACTTGACCGATAAACCATCGAAATGGGCCGATATGAAGAAGGATTCTCGAAAAATAGCAAAAAACTCATCAACAAAAGAGACCTAAACTTTGTTGATGAGTCCGATATCGCCGAAAACCCCTCATAATGCGTAATAATCACTGAAAATGCACCTTTTATTATATTAATATAGTAAAAATAACGAACGTATTAAATTTATGGTCGTTATTAAGAACAAAAATAAAAAGTATAGATGCATAAACATGCATAAAATCAACCAAGCTGTTTTCTTTGTTTCAGTTATCAGACTAGTACAGTGTTTGGGTAAATACCGAATTAGGTAAAAAAGGTACTACTTGTCCATTTCTTGTGTAAATACCAAAGGCGAGCATTAGCCTTCATTTTGGTCGTATTTTATATAATTTAATTAAACTTACAAAAATAACCATATTTATCATACTATAAATATGAGTGCAATATCTCGAAGATTTTCGAAAAAAGTCATGTTTGTTAATATGGAGTAGTGTGTGTGCTTTAATAGTAGGGCTGAGTTGAGTTCAAACAAAATAGCATGTATCCCGCCCTAAGGAGAACTACTTAAAAGGCGTTCAAGCTCTTAAAAACGAAGGATTTATTTAGAAGGTAAATGTAATTTAATTTGGACAAACAACCTTGAACAAGCAATCTCTACATCCAATAAAAAAAGAAGAAGCAACCGTGTTCCATCTGGTTACTTCTTCTTTTATAGAAAATGCGAATACATCTATGTCAGTTGTCAGAATAGTGGCTGACACAGGGACGTGATGCAGTTGGATTTGAATACCCTACTATTATTGTGCGGATTTTAATAGTTCTATGACCTTTTTCGCAACGGCCGCGCCTGATGCTGGATTTTGTCCAGTGACAACGCGATTATCAGCTACAGCAAATGCTGCCCAGTCATCACCCTTCACGTAATTGGCTCCTCTATTGACAAGCTCATCTTCTGTTAAGAATGGAACCGCTTTGTCTAGTCCAAGTGCGATTTCTTCCGTATTTGCAAAGCCTGCAACCTTTTTGTCAGCAATTAAATAGTTACCTGCCGCATTTTTAATATTTAATAAGCCTACAGAACCATGGCATACAGCTGAGACGATCCCGCCATTCTCATGGATTGCACTAGCGATACTTTGTAACTTTTCATCTTCAGGGAAATCCCACATTACCCCGTGCCCACCTGTATAATAAATGGCATCATAATCTTTAGGATTAATCTCATCTGCCGATAAAGTAGTGCCTAGTTTCGTTAAGAATTCATTGTTTGAATAATAGTTCCAATCCAATTCAGTCATTTGATCGGCTTCCAAGCTGTGTGGATCAATCGGTGTAAACCCACCTTTAGGACTAACGTAATCGATTTTATAGCCTTCTTTTTCTACCTCGTCCACGAAGTGAACGGCTTCTCCCAACCATAATCCTGTTGCACGTTCCTGATTTGGATATTTAGAAACATTAGTGACTACTACTAAGATATTTTTCATTATACATTCTCCTTTTTGTTTGATAGTATTTACCTTAAAGGTTAAACCATACTTTAAGTCAAGGAGGAAGCATTTTGTATTCCATTCAAGAAGCTAGCCGGTTAGCTCAGGTTCCTTCAAGCACTATTCGATATTATGAAAAGATAAACGTACTTCCTCCTATTAAAAGAAATAAACAAGGCCATCGTACATTCGATGATAAAGACATAGAAATCCTTAATTTAATAAGGTGTTTCCGAAATCTAGGCATGTCGATTGAAGAGATACGAGTCAGCATGTCATCCATACAATTAGAACATGAAGATATAAACACTAAAGAAATTTTGTTTCAGCATAAGAAAAAATTAGAGGAGCAAATTGGTATTTTGAATGCTTACATTCGTGAAATCGAGAAAAAAATAGTTAATTAAAAGTGCTCCTTGAAAAAACGACCGAAGGCTTTGTGCCCCGGTCGTTTTTAAATCTTGGTGGATTAAGATGACATCGTAATTCCGCCATTGATATGAATGCATTGTCCTGTAATGTAGGCACCTTCATTCGATGCGAGTAATACATAAGCTCCGGCGTGGTCGGCTGGTTGACCTGGTCGGCCGAGTGGTGCCTCGGTGCCGAATTCAGCTACGGATTTTTCATCGAATGTGGCAGGAATTAGTGGTGTCCAGATTGGGCCTGGCGCTACCATGTTGACACGGATTCCTTTGCTTGCCACATTCTGTGCGAGGCTTCGAGTGAATCCAACGATTGCACCTTTTGTCGCAGTATAATCCATCAATGTCGCGTGTCCTCTATAAGGGTTGATGGATGTCGTGTTGATGACTGAATTCCCTTGTTTCATGTGTGGAACCGCATATTTGCTCATATAAAATACGGAGTAGATATTGGTGCGGAACGTTTTGTCCCATTGCTCGCCCGTAATATCTTCGATTTTCTCGGTCGGATATTGCACGGCTGCATTGTTCACGAGGATATCCAACTTTCCGAATTCATCCAATGTTTTCTGGACTAATTCCTTACAATTCGATTCCACAGAAACATCAGCAGGAAGTAGGAGGCATCGTACGCCTTCAGCTTCGATCAGCTTTTTCGTTTCTTCTGCATCGCTGTGTTCGTCCAAATAATTCACGACCACATGGGCGCCTTCTTTTGCGTACGCGATGGCGACCGCACGTCCGATGCCGCTATCTCCACCTGTAATCAAGGCGACTTGATCTTTTAACTTACCGCTTCCTATGTAGTCCGTTGGCTGAACCGGAAGTGGATTCATCTCTGATTCAATCCCAGGCTGTTTGGACTGTGTTTGTCCCGGTTGTCCGTTTTTTTGCTGTTCATAGATATTCAAAAAAATCTCCTCCTCCAAAATAGTAATCTACTAATACTTTAGCCACCATGGAGGGCGGTTAAACATATAATTCCCAACGGATTAACAGGAAAACGGTTACAAATATCATTGCTGTTTTTTCCTTCTATATAGGGGACGATAAACAAAAAAATGCTTCGATTCCCTGTCTGTCCCCTGTTATATGACAAGGGTTTAAAGGGTAATGCGTTATTGAGAACGGAAATATACTCCTTTCTCCCATTTCCAGCTGTTTTTCCAGTTCATTAAAGAAAGTGGAAGAAAGCCGATTGAAGGCTTTTCTCCACTATACTCCCTGAAAAATCATGAAGAGAATGAAAACTACGTTCACGGCTATCAATATCTTACCAAAGGGATTTTTTATGGCCAAAATAGAAAATACAAGCGCTGCCAAGAAAGATCCAATAGCGAGCTTTGGTGGGAAATAGGCAAAATCTAATAGACTTACCATAGGAAAATATAAAAGGAACATACTAACCAAAATAAAAATCATCGAAAAAAGCAAGGCCATCGACAGATAAATAAAAGTCCTGATTTTCCTCATGTGTCGTTTCTCACTCGTACTATTCACCATTTTCCCCTCCTGATATAACGTGATTTACACCCTCTTCTTCTCCCACTCTTCGGCCAACATCCCATACACGATATGATCCACATAATGGTCATATAACCATTCGGCTTGTCTGATACAGCCTTCATTTACGTACCCCAATCGTTCGGGAATGCTTCTGCTTTTTTTATTGGCGACTGCTGCCCTGATTTCCACCTTATTCAGGTGCAACTCGTTGAAAGCATAGTCAGTCAATGCCTTGGCCACTTTGGTCATCACTCCATTTCCTTGAAATTCTTCTCCCAGCCAATATCCGATATAGGCTGTTTTGTTTGCCCAGTTCAGCTGGTTGTACCCGGCTACCCCGGCAATTTCCCCCTGATATAAAATGACCGTTGTCATGCTCGCATTATCAGCAAACCCGTTCAAGCAGTGTTGAATATAGGATATTGTATCCTCAATCTTGGTTGTCCTGTCCAACCATGGCAGCCATTCTCGTAAATAATTTCTTGATAGGTCCGTTAGCTGGAAAATTTTCTTGGCATCCTTCATTTCTAGCATCTTCAAAGAAACTTCTTCATCAATCTTATGTATAAACATCTCTTTACCTCCTACTTATTTCCTTATTATTGAACTATTTTACTATAAAATGGAGGCAAGGTTGAAAGAAATTTATGAATGAGGGAACTTTATCCATATTTAGATGCTCTACTTATAAAAGGGGAAATTGGAAAGGAGAGACTAGCATTTGTGATCACATCGATTTCGGAAAATAAGGTATTGGAGAAAATTAAGAAACAAGATATGAGCGCTGTGATAGATTGGTTTACTACTAGACAATCAAAGTTTTATAAACTGGGGTGGTCGTATCTGAAGAACCATCAGGATGTGGAGAATGTTTTTCACAATACAATCATGAAGGTGCATGCCAAGATCGGCCAGTTGAAGGAAGACCGATCGTTTGAATCATGGGTCACTTCGATATTCATCAATGAGTGCCGGGCCATTTACCGGAAAAGGAAGCCTAGTGAAATGGAATTCTCACAAGATATGGGGGCGGCTTCTCACTTTCAGGATGAGTTGGAAATATTGGATGACCTGGACCGCCTGGATGAAAAGTATCGGGAAATGATCATGTTACGGTACCTTCAAGGCTATTCGCAAAAGGAAATCGCCACCATTTTTAAACTACCGGTCGGGACCGTTAAATCCAGGATATATAGAGGACTTTTGATGCTGAGAAAAATAATCGAAGGCGGTGACGGAGATGAAGTGTAAAGACGTACAAGCCGATTTACTGGATTA
Organism: Peribacillus sp. NPDC097284; assembly: GCF_044761765.1. Lineage (NCBI taxonomy): Bacteria > Bacillati > Bacillota > Bacilli > Caryophanales > Bacillaceae > Peribacillus > Peribacillus sp. NPDC097284. Next base: position 1,100,664 of record NZ_JBIWCZ010000001.1, on the reverse strand, counting down.
TCTGGAAGGCGTTCTAGATGAGATGAGAACAAAAGAGATAGAAGAACACATACAGGAATGTGAAGGCTGCCGAATGGAAATGAACGGGTTGAAACAGGTGATTGCGAGCCTTGAGTCAGGAAATGATCGCATAGTAGTTCCGGAGGATTTCATGACTGGGGTTCGTGCTAGGGTTTCCACCACGCAAAAAGGCAGGCGCACGTTTATACCCAACCATCGACTTCGGGTGATGATGGGGATGGCCGCCGCGTTATTCTTACTGGTATTCATGGGGACGGCGGTAGCGACGAATGGCTTTGGAAGTGTGATGGATTGGTGGAAGGATTCAACCAACAAGCAAACTGAGCAGGTGGAAAGCTATATCGAGCAGGGGCTTGGAGAGAAGTTGAACCTTGTGGCTGAAAGTAATGGAGTGAAGGTGACCATTACGAATGTGGTGGCCGATGACATCCAGACGCTGATTTATTATGAAGTGGAAGATAGAAAGAAGGAGAACAAATATGGCATCAATTTCACTGAAGGGATGAAAATCGCTAATCAAGATCGAGATTGGGACAAGGAAGATGATTCTACGTTTTCACCCATCAATAGTAGTTTGGCCCTCTATTCGGAAAAGGATTATGTGTATAAAGGCGAGCTTGGCGCGTTACCGATGTCCGCTGACGAAGGAACGATTCAAGTGGAGCTTACTAAGCTGGAGAAGATGATAAATTCACCAGACGGAGAAGTTTCTCAAGGCATTCCTAATGGAAGTGGGGACTTCTTTGAAGGAAAATGGCAGTTTGACATTCCTGTGAAGAAACACCCGGCCCTTGTGTATAAGATTAAAAAGGGAACGAAGATCGAAGAAAATCCGGTTATAGTTGATAAAGTGACGATCGCCCCGACGGCGACAATCTTATCCTATCGCTATCGGAACGATAATGATGAGAAAAACATGGAGTACCTTCAAATGGCCAGTATTGAAAGTAACGGAGCGTTTGTTTATCCAGTAATGGGTAGCGGTGGTGGGGGTGGGAGCATAGATGGCTGGGAATCAACGGATGCTACTTTTGAATCCCTCTATTTCGATCATCCAAAGGAAATCCGCGTTCATATGGGTCCCGCTTCTTTTTTTGTTGAAGATTCAGCCCGGTTCGCAATTGACCCTTCAAAAGAACTTCCACAAACAATTGAATATCTAGGGAATGACATTTCCATCGATTCAATAAAGGTCGGAAAGCCTACTGAAGTCGTGATGACCGAAGAACTTCAACCCAAGCGGAAATACGAAACGCTCCATTATCATTTCTATGATAAAGATGGGCAAGGGTCATCAGGCGATATCAGGGATGGCTACTACAGAGATAAAGAGGGGCAAACATATAAAGCGAGTGAGAATTTCCACCGGATAAATGAATGGGAGCAACCGAGATTCTTCTCGACCGATCATCAGATTGAGCTATCAACGGATGATGAAAAGGAACCTTTTGTCCCCATCGGGATAGAAATTGAGGGATATTCCATCACGACCTTTTACGACCAAGTGATTGAGATTCCGTTGGAGTGAAGTCGCAAGTGAAAGTCTGATACGCTGTCAAATCGTATCAGACTTTTATATTTACAGATTTCCCTTTTATATTATGGCTATGTTAAAGTTATTGTTTGATTTAAAAAAGCACATAAAAACCTTTAATAAAGACATTGATTTATTCTTCGACCAAAGCTCTGTTAGTGAAGTAAGAAATAACGAAGCCAACTAATCCAAGTAATGTTTGGATGATGCTTAATATCAGAAATTGTCCTGTTGGTAAGTACCATTCTCCCACCAACCTAGTTGATATAATCGTACAGAAGAAAAGCAAAGCACCCATAGTTAAGGTCATTATAAATATTATTTTTTCTTTCTTTATAAATCCCCAAATGGAAGCAAAGGCATTTCCCATTCCAAAAATAATCATTCCAAATGAAGCTAGGCTCGCCCAACTATTAAATGGCAATTTACCTATCCACTCAGGTGGGAATGTTTCGAAAACTCCTCTTCCTAAAAGCATTGACACACCCATATAAAAAGCTCCTAAAGACAACAATAAATTGTAAAAATTCAAAATGTTTTTTAGTAACATACTTTTAATCCCCTTTCATTCCCACTTTAAATTATCATTCGCTTGGTGAATACTAATACCATACATTAAATCTCCAAAATTTCCCACCGAAACTTATCAATGATTATCAAAAAAGAGAACCCGTTACTTTAAGCGAGGTACCCTTTATGTATCTACCACAGCTTTAGCTTAAAATTAAACCGGTTGAAGATCGCTTCAAATTTTATAAATAATATAGGCTGTGTTAAAGTTCTTGGTTGATTTTGAAAAACTCATAATCATTTGTTGTTTCCTGTTTATAATTTATGACATAGGGGTAAGTCACTAGCCTAAATACCTTTTCACCCGGTAGAGAAATCGGATTACCAAACGGCATTTGGGTAATTAATTTCCAGTTGGTTGGTATATTCCATTCTCCTTTCACTTCGTCATGAATTAGTGGATTATAATGTTGTAAAGATGCCCCTAATCCTGCTTCTTTTAAAGCTGTCCATATTAAAGCTTGAGGACCAAGATATAATCAAAAGGGTTGTGTACCCACAAGTCCCACCGAAAGTAGAGTATTCACTCACTGAATATGGTAAAACGCTTGAGCCCGTTATGAAGTTTTTTGCATGAATGGGGAGTTAATCATCTTAAACACCTTGATGAAGTCAAAGATTGACTATTACTTGAGGGCCATCTAAATAAGTAATGTACTATAGAAAACTCATGACAATTGGTATGGGTTTTCTACTTTGAATCTTTAATAATGAGATTTCATCTCACCAAGCATACGCTTCTCGCAATCTAGTTAAAACATTTAAAAGGAATTTTGTAGCCATTTGATGTATGATTCTTACAATTATAATGAAATCGGAAATTAGCTCATTTGCAGAGATAATAAAAGAAAAAAAGGAGATTGAAAAATAGAACGTTAGGAGAATTCATATGCTCATCCTTATTCTGATCATCGCCTTGCTGCTTTATGGCGGTCTTGTCTATTATATCGGATGGCGGGGATATCGCTGGCTCCGCCCGGAATCATCAAGCCGGCGTTTCAAGATACTTTATAGCCTCGTCCTCGTGCTGGCAGCCAGTTCGCTTATTGTCGGCCGCATGTCTGGGCTCACCTTCATAAATATTGTGGGTGCTTATTGGATGGCATGCTTTTATTTGCTGTTACTGCTCGTTCCCCTTGCCCATATTACGGTTATCCTCTTGCGCCTCACTCGGCTACCAAGGCACATAACACATAAATGGGCGGGCATCGTCACGATAGGCTTGGTTGTTTTTTTTCTAATATACGGGACATATAACGCATACAGCCCCGTTGTTCGCAACTATGATATCAAGATGGAAAAAGGCTCCTTGACTCTTGATAGCCTTCATATTGCGATGGCTGCAGATACACACTTTGGTCTGCTGTCAGGTAAAAATCACGCGGAGCGTTTGGTTAAGGAAATGAACGCGCTCCACCCAGATATCATCCTGTTGCCAGGCGATCTCTTCGATGATGATATTCAGCCTTTCCTTGATCAAAAAATCGATCAGACATTATCCAAGCTCCATGCCTCGTACGGAGTCTATGCATCGCTTGGAAATCACGATAGGCATGATGGTACGATAAAGGAACTAATCGAAGCTTTGGAACAGGGCGGAATCACTATCCTCTATGATGAGATCGTAGACGTTCAAGGGCAATTCACGCTCGTCGGGCGCAAAGACCGAATCGATCACGACAGGCGACCATTAGACTCACTGATGAATGGTGTGAACCTTACAAGACCTACTATATTACTGGACCATCAACCATATGAACTTGATAAAGCACAGCAGGCAGGCGTTGACTTGATGCTGTCAGGTCATACCCATGGCGGGCAGGTCTTCCCAGGCAACCTCATTACTGATGCCATTTATGAAAATGATCGGGGCTACTTGCAAAAGGGACAGATGCATTCGATTGTAACGTCCGGTTTTGGTTTTTGGGGTCCGCCTATCCGGATTGGTACACGCTCCGAAGTCGTTTCGATTCAAATCCAGTTCGAATAGGATAATTTCAGCAACGGCAAATCTTGTTTTTTAGCAAAAGAAACCCAGTAACTGAATTCATGGTTACTGGGTTTTCTATTGTGTGAAATCATCTCGTAAAGTTACAGGTAATTCTTCCATTTATCGATTATTCTTGTTCATACGAAGTAATTGTTCGCTTAAATATTCAGGTGTTTCCTTGAACCCCCTGGAAACCCATTCGATGACCATCCCCAAGATGGCGTTGGCCTGATAACTTGCCGTATAATCCGAATGAAAGTCATCTGGATGGAGGATGTTTTCCTCGATGGAATCCTTTAAATAAACGCGGATGATGTCAAATAACGTATAGTAATACATCAGTGGCGCCTTTCTGTTGAAAACAATGGAATAAAAGGTATCGAACGTCTTTACATGATGAAAGATACGGACCATATGTGGTTCTAAATTCGCAATATGATTGTTTGTTAAATGAAAGGGCTCATAATAGGCTTTCTTCAAATCAATCGTGATTTCTTCAAAGTACATTTCAAACAACTCCGGTACATCCTGAAAATGTAAATAAAATGTCCCCCGGTTCACGTTTGCTTCTCTGCAAAGTTCCGCAATCGAGATCTTTTCCAATGGTTTTTCCTCAAGTAAGGTCAATAAGGCCGTTTGCAAATTCTTCTTTGTTTTGATCACCCGTAAATCTTTTTTCATTGTTTTCTCCTTTAACGGACACATCATCCTAAATATGTCTATTTATGAACACATCGCACTATTTTTGTCGATTGTACATTTTATTTCTTTTCATTATAATTTTTATTGAACAAGTGTTCAATAAAAATGGTGTGTAAGGGGGAGTATTTAATGAAATTACAAGATAAAGTAGCAATCGTCACAGGTGCAGCGTCAGGTATGGGGAAAGCCATTGCGGAAGGTTATGCAACTGAAGGGGCGAAAGTAGTGGTTTCGGATATGAACTTAGAAGGTGCAAAAGCTGTTGCTGAAGCGATCGTGGCAGAAGGCGGAACGGCATTCGCTATCGATACGAATGTAACGAAGGCTGAAGATTTAGAGCGCTTATTCGATGAAACGGTAAAAACATACGGCAAACTGGATATTTTAGTGAATAATGCTGGCATCATGGACGGCATGGAGCCTGTCAACGAAATTTCAGATGACCGTTGGGATATGATCTTTGCCGTAAACACGACAGCTGTCATGAAATCCATGCGCATCGCGACGAAACTATTCCTAGAGCAAGGACATGGTGTCATCGTGAATAACATTTCTGCGGGCGGCCTACATGGCGGACGTGCAGGTGCAGCTTACACAGCTTCTAAACATGCGGTGGTCGGTTTAACTAAAAACACGGCATTCATGTTCGCTGACAAAAACATTCGTTGCAATGGCATCGCTCCAGGTGCTGTCTTGACGAACATCACTTCATCGATGACTAGCGTTTCTGAAGTGGGTGTAGCTCGCCAAGGGTTAGGAATGGCCCTTAACCCGCGTGTCGGCCAAGCAGAAGAGATTGCTAAATTGGCTATCTTCTTAGGATCTGAAGATGCTAGCTTCATCAATGGACAAGTCGTTACAGCTGATGGCGGTTGGACAACTTATTAATCCAAACCTTATATTGAAGATTTTAATTTGATACGGTATACCTAAAAGCACCTCAAAACCTAGCGGTTTTGAGGTGCTTTTTTATTTCATAAATAGTAAATAGGGTTGAATTCCCATGGGTAGCGGGAGACAAAAGTTTGTCCTTCTTACCGGGGAGAGCCTTGCATAAATGGGTACATTCACGAACAGAATAGGAAAAGAAAAGGAAGGTCGGTGCCATGTTTTCATTTATAAAAGGAAAGCCTGATTCGGGAAATGATGAAAAGAATAACGGTCAAGATCCTTCTAGTGCTAAATTAAAAGACTATTTGGAGATGACATTGAAAGCGAATCTTGAAGTTTTGAAGAAGAAAACGGGGAACAGTTCGGATATCGTGATTCGATCATTATCTGAAAAAAATTTCAAGGTGAAAATTGCCATTGTATATATTAAAGGTTTAATTGACACTCAAACTTTACATGATTTCTTAATAGAGTCCATTCTTAATAATCCTGTGTTACACGAAAAGTCCATTCCTAAAGAGGCTTTACAGTTTATTGGCGAAGAGGTTATTGCTCTTGGAGAGATTAAAGAAGTTGTTGATTGGGATTCTTTATTCACGGACCTGATGTCAGGCAACACCATCATTTTTATAGATGGGGTAAGGGAAGCTCTCAGTGCCAGCACGCAGGGTGGAGAGAGACGTTCCATTCAGGAATCGACTACAAGTATTGCTATTCGTGGTTCAAAAGAGTCCTTTACGGAATCCATTGAGACTAATATAGCAATGGTTCGTAGAATAATTAATACTCCAGATTTGTGGAGTGAGTCCATGAAGATAGGTAAAACAACGAAAACGGATGTATCGTTATTGTACATAAATGGTATTGCAAAAAAGGAAATCATTGAAGAAGTGCGTACCCGATTAAAAAGGATTAACATCGATGGCATTCTTGAATCTGGATATATCGAACAGTTAATTGAAGATGAGACAAAAACGACGTTTCCGACCATCAACCATACAGACCGGCCAGATAAGATTGCAGGTAATCTACTTGAAGGGAAAATTGCCATATTTGTTAATGGGACGCCCTTCGTATTGCTTGTTCCCGCCTTATTTAATGATTTTTTTCAATCTGTTGAAGATTATTATGAACGGTTTGACATTTCTACGGCGATTCGCTTTTTACGTATCGCCATCTTCTTTATTTCTCTTGTAGGACCAGCAGTCTATATCGCTGCTACCACCTCCCATCAGGAGATGCTTCCAACAAAGTTGGTCATAATCATTGCGGCACAACGTGAATCGGTCCCATTTCCGGCATTTCTCGAAGCGCTCATCATGGAAATAACCTTTGAAATTTTAAGAGAAGCAGGCCTACGCATGCCTAAAGCGATAGGTTCGACTATATCTATCGTAGGGGCGCTTGTCATTGGGCAGGCAGCTGTACAGGCAGGCATAGTCTCACCGGCAATGGTCATTGTCGTTTCAATAACAGCCATTGCCAGCTTCGCAACACCTTCGTATGAAGTGGCTATATCTGCACGTATGATCAGATTTGTATACATGTTAAGTGCCGCGGTATTCGGTTTCTATGGAATCACCCTTGCCTTTATCGTCCTAATTGTTCACTTATGCAGCCTGCGCTCATTCGGTGTCCCTTATATGTCTCCGTTGGCCCCATTCATAAAGGATGAAGTCGGAGATACGATTTTCCGTAGGCCACTTTGGGCTTACAAAAAGAAACCAAGATTAATGAGCGAATCTACTAATACTGGACAAGGTGAAACTCAGAAACCTAAGCCCCCAGGACCTCGCAACATGGTGAATTCTACCGTAAGAAAAGGTGGTCGCAATGAACCATAAATCGATTTTTCTTTATATGATGATGATAATCCCCATTTTCCTATCAGGGTGTTGGAACCAGAAGGAGTTAAACGACCTAGCCATCATTTCTGCTATGGCGATTGATAAGAATGATGATGGAACCTATACCAAGACGATACAAATAATCAATCCAGGTAACGTAGCAGGAGGGCTCCAGGGCGGTGGGGGCGGACAAAGTCCTGCTGTTTCCGTATACAGTGCTAAGGGGCATAGTACGCTGGAGGCTCATTTCAACGCAACATCGAAAGTCTCTCGTAGGCTCTATCATGCTCATGCAAATCTACTAGTCATCAGTGAAGAACTGGCAAAGGAAGAAGGAATTTCAACCATTTTAGATGCTTTTGAAAGGGATCCAGAAATCAGGGCCACATTAAAACTTGTGATTGCCCATGATACAAAAGCGGGGGATTTGCTTAAAACGTTGACGGCCATAGATAAAATTCCTGCAGAGAAAGTGAACGGCACATTAAAAATTACTGAATTAACAAAAGGAGAGCATTTGGAGGTTTCCATTCAGGAATTCATTTCTGTACTTACTGCCGATGGAAGGGAACCGGTCCTCAGCGGCTTTCGAATGAAAGGGAAGGTCAAACAGGGCAAAGATATGACGAATGTTCAAAAGTCGGAGCTCGATACAACACTGGAAGCGCACGGGCTAGCCATTTTTAGAGACGGGAAGTTAATTGATTGGTATCAGGGCGAAACCTCCCGAGGTGTTGTTTGGATACTGGACAGAATTAAAGAAACCGATGTTGAACTGGATTGGAGAGGGAATAAAAATAGCCTTGTCTATAATGTTATCCGTCAAAAAGTTAAAGTCATTGCTGACACGAAGAAGGACCTCCCTGTCATTACGGTACGAATCCGGGCGGAAGGGGATATTCGCGAAGTAAGGACACCCATCAATCTAAATGATCCTTCTATAATTTTGGAATTGGAAAAAGTAGTGAGAAAAGAAATCAAAAAGGAGCTAGAAAAGACAGTTAAGAAGACTCAACTAAATAAAACGGATATTTTCGGATTTGGCGAAGTGGTTCATCGGTCCGACCCAAAGCAATGGGAAGGTATGAAAAGTGAGTGGAATGAAGCTTACTTCCCGAAATTGACCGTAAAGGTTGAGGTAGAAGCTTTTATCAGGCGGAGTGGGTTAAGAAAAAATTCGTATCTTTCAGATATGTAAAGTCTAAAATGGGATGTGAATTTTATTGGAAAAGGCAAAGATCAGTACACATCAGCTGTTCGTGCTTATTGTCTTGTTTGAACTTGGCAGTGCGATATTGGTCCCCCTCGCGGTTGAAGCGAAACAGAATGCTTGGCTGGCTATACTAATTGGACTGTCAGGCGGGTTATGCTTATTTTTGATATATTATGCTCTTTTTTCGTACTATCCAGATATTCCTTTGACCGAATATCTGCAAAAAATACTAGGTAGCTTTGTAGGGAAAATATTAGCTTTCCTTTACATCCTTTACTTTATTTATATTTCGGCTAGAGTCCTGAGGGATTTTGGGGAACTTTTGATCACGGTCTTCTTTCCAGAAAGTCCATTATTTATTATGAATGCACTGATGATCATAGTCGTCGTGTATACAATTAGAAAAGGGATCGAGGTCCTGGCCCGAACTGGAGAATTGATTTTTATTATTATCGCTTTACTCGGCATCAGCGGCTTCATACTAATTAGTATTTCTGGAAGTATGCATATTTCTAACTTGCAACCTGTATTGGAAGAAGGATTAAGGCCAGTCCTAAAAACCGCTTTTACTACTCTATACTTTCCATTCGGTGAAATTATTGTATTCACCATGATTTTTCCCTTTTTGAACAAGCCCGAAAAGGTGATGAAAACAGGATTATACGGACTAGGGTTAAGTGGCATGATTCTGGCACTGATCATGACAATAAATATCAGTGTACTCGGTGTGAGTCTACTTTCACGCACGCAGTTTCCCCTTCTTTCTACTATCCAGACCATAGAGCTAGCTGGGTTTTTAGAAAGATTGGATGTTACTTTTATGCTATCCTCCGTTTTTGCAGGCTTCTTTAAGCTAGGTGTTTTTTTCTATGCATCTGTGGAAGGTACCACTAATTTGTTCCAGATCAAAGAATCTTCTGTATTGGTTTATCCAATGGGGTTCAGCGTCTTACTACTATCGATATTAATTGCCAGCAACTTTTCAGAACATGTATATAAAGGACTAGAGGTTGCTCCTTTGTATATCCATCTTCCTTTTCAGTTGGTTATACCTCTTTTCCTTCTGCTCATTGCTTTTATCAAGAATAGGAAAGGGAAGGATGAAGGAATGAATGTGAACTGATAAATCGGTGGGACCAAAATCTATGGGGAGCGTGTTAAGGCTTGAAAGTATTAGGAATCTCTATTTTGATATTTGTATGCTTGATTTTGTTTTCGTTAGGAATAGATATGCTCATAGGCTTTGATGTGCCCACTTCCATTATAGACACGTTTAATCCTTTTCTTGTCATGGAGGTAGAGGAAGTGGTTCTTTTCTTTCTTTTTATTATCTATATAGTTTGCATTTCTACTCTAGCCATTTATCGTAACCGTAAAAAGAAGCAAGGAACAACAAAAGATTAAATACAAAAAACATAGCGCAAAACTCTTGGCTTTAATGATTAAGGACTTTGGGAGGCGTGATTATAGGGGTTTGCTACCCAACCCCTTTTATCTGAATATTATGTAAAAATATGTATGATTAATAGTATAATAAATGAAAACTTATAGAATGATTGGAGAGATGGGGATGATCTTACATACAAGCATTTCAGGAGAAGGGTTCCCGCTTGTATTGATTCATTCAGGCGGTATGACGGGATTAACGGAGTATGAAGAACAAAGCGATTATTTTTCAGAGAGGAATCTTAAAGTGATTCGTCCTGATTTAAGGGGGCATGGTCAATCGGAGGGTCCGATTGATCATTATTTCAGTCATTGCGCAGACGACATCCATGACACATTGAAGGCATTGCGGATTGAAAAGTGCCATATTGCCGGAGTTTCCCTTGGGGGCATAGCCGCTTTATTGTTTGCTAAGAAATATCCCGGGCAAGTGTCATCCTTAACCTTCTCCGGAATTTTCCCCATTGAGCCGGATAATTGGAAGGAACTTTCCAAACAGGAAGCAGAGCATCACGAACAACTATTTGAAAATGAAGAAGTGGTTTCGATTTTGGATGGAATGCATGGAAACAATGACTGGAAAGCGTTACTCCGCTCTTTTCAAGGAGACGATTTTTATCCGTTCGACGAAACGGGAGATGTTTCTAACCTTGCTGTTCCAGTTTTGTGTATGGTCGGCGAAGCAGAGAAAAACGAAATTTCAGCGGCCGTAACCTATAAGCAATTGAATTCGGATATCCACGTTTCCATCATTCCATTCGCGGGACATTTGGTGCACAGAGACCAGCCCGAATTATATTCACGAACACTACATACTTTTATAGAGTCACTGGATAACAATTCTTCGATAGTAAAGGGGTGAGTGAATGAAGAGTTGGAAGAACCCCATTCTATTACTATCAGGAATAGGGGTTTCGTATCTAGGAAACTGGATTTACTTAATTGCCCTTAATGTTTCCATCTTGAACTTGACCGGTTCAGCGGCAGCGGTGGCTGGACTGTATATGATCAGGCCATTAGCGACATTGATCACGAATACCTGGTCGGGGAGTGTCATTGATCGGGTCAATAAACGCCGGTTGATGATGTCCATTGATGTCGTAAGAGGGATCTTGATATTCTTGATTCCTTTTATCGGGTCATTATGGTCTATCTATGCGGTGCTACTATTAATCAATATTGTGGGCGCCTTTTTTGGCCCAAGTTCATCGGTCTACATAACGAAGCTCGTTCCTCTTGAACAGCGAAAACGTTTTAACTCCATCATGAGTTTGACCAGTTCAGGTGCGTTCTTATTGGGACCCGCCATTTCAGGAATCCTCATTATGTCGGTAGGGACCGATTTATGTATTGTGATCAATGCGATTACATTTTTCGTTTGTGCAGGTTTCATCTATTTTCTTCCGGATGTGGACGAAGATTTAGGTGATGTAGGAAGAGCCCCAGTTTCCTTGAAAACGCTCCTGAGCGATTGGAAAGCGGTCAGGGAATTCACGAAGGTGGCCAAGTTCTTCATAACGGTATACATCTTGTTTCAAGGGGGCGTGCTCATCGGTTATGCCTTGGATTCACAAGAAGTCACCTTCATTAAACAGCATTTGGAATTGACGGATAAAGAGTATGGCTTCATTACAAGTCTCACGGGTGCCGGGGCATTGGGAGGTGCGGCTGTTGCGGCTGCGGTATCCAAGAAACTGCCACTTCGATACTTTGTAGGAGGGGGATTGTTCCTATCAACAATCGGATACCTGTTATTTTATGCATCCGTGGACTTTATAACGGCGACGTCAGCCTTCGTGTTTTTAGGTTTCGTCATGTCCTTTGCGAACGCGGGATACGCCACCTTTTTCCAAAACAATGTACCGGTTGCTATTATGGGGAGATTTGGCAGCATGGCAGAAATGGTTCAAGGCATCGTACAAATTGTTTTGACGTTGTTACTCGGGTTAATGGCCGACTGGTTTTCGTTGCAAATGGTTTGTATCGGCTTTTGCCTATTAGGAATTGTGCTGGCCGGGGCCCTTTGCCTGACCATATTCATCCCTTCTAAAGCACAATATTTTGAAGAAAAGGAAGAAATAACGACGAGGAATCTATGACTCTAGGATAGGGAAATCTTCTTCAAAACAAAAATAGCTGTTTGCCGAAACTTCAAGTTCATTAAGTCATAGAGTGGAAGATGCCAATTGTTAAAGATATTAGGATACGTTTAGGCAAATGTAGTTCCATATCCGTAACCTCCTTTGAGTCATTTTACATGAAAATCCGGTAGGGACCAAGTAAAAACAGGGAGTCGGTATATGCTGAAGATCAGAAAAGCAACAAGTGAGGATATGGAGTCAGTGTATCTGATGGGGTACGATGTTTGGGGAGAAAAGATGCCTTCTGACGAATATATAACGATGTGTAACCAATCTAGTAAGTACAAGAAGGGCACATGGTATGTTTTAGAAAATCCAGAAACAAAAGAGGTAATAAGTTCTCTTATCGTATACGAACTACCTTCATCAGAAGGTAGAACCAGTAGAGGAATTGGATCAATTGCCACCCCCTTTACCCTAAGGAAAAGAGGCTATGCGTCTGCCCTGATTCAACAAGTCATACAGGAGTTAGAGCGAAATGAAAAGTGTACGGATTTTTTCCTGTATAGCGATATCGGAATGGAATTCTATAACAAGTTGAAATTTATTGAGTTGCCACCTGCTAAGCAAAAATATAAGGATAGCATATGTATGTACTACTCAAAAGAAAATGATAGAGATCCTTTTGAAATCCCGGATTACTTTTAAAAAACAATTTAAGGAGGAGGTTATATGAATAATAAGAAAAGGTATATGATAGCTTCGGTGTTCTTGACGATTCTCATTGTCTTCATATGGGCGAATCCCTTTAAAAAGGAGATTTGGGATACGAATGCAAAGCTGCTCGAAGATAAGATCCTGACGATGGAGATACCGGACGAACCTGTGAATTTGACGGAGTTTACTCCATTTGAATGGGATAAAGTCTATTCATTTCCCGCGTATTATACAAAAGAAGATGTGTATGAGACGGTCGGATATAAGTGGGATAGAATTAAGGAAACGGTCAACGAGGGCATGAATCAAATCGTGTTCATGAAAGAGGGGGAAGTCGTTTGTTACATATATGGCTACCCAAGCAATAATAAATTCGGCATTTCCTTTAATCACGGAGAGTATAGTTATGGCGATACCGTATTATATGCAAAGGATAACGAAGTATTTACGGTGGTTAAAAAAGAAGACGTAACCTATTTGAACTTTGAGGGTGAAGAGTGAGTGAACCATCGGGGTCGCTTACATTCCGCCAATTTTTTAATCTTGGCTATGTATGAGATAGTTTGACATTTTCAAGAAATGAGTAACTTTAAAAAAGTTACCCATCCAACTAGTTAAGCTTTATTCTTATATGTATTTGCTAACTTCATAGTGAAAAATTGAGGAATTAAATTCAAAAGAGCAACAAATAAGAGAAAAGAAATCAAACATTCGAACATCATTTACTGCTTACTTTTCCAATCATCATAAAAATCTTTAAGTGTTGAATGGATGGCATGTAGGGCAATCAAGATTAAGTAGAGCATCATGACCGTAGCAATTTCCCCTGTAAAAAAAGCAATAATGGCGATACCCACTATCCAAAAGTAAAACATCATTTTAAAACCTCTTTCTAGTCTATATAACCAAATTTTAACACAATGCTAGAGGGGATAGATGGGCTTGTAAGGAAATGAACGTTGATTAAACAATTTTATATCGATATAAATATTGGTTGATTAGGAGAACGAAAAATTATTTGGGTCTGGCAGTACACAGGTCAAGAGGACAAACTAAAAGGAGCCTTTATCTATGATTAATTACGATGGACGTACTTTTGTATCGACTGATAATACAGCAAACGGAGAGGTTTCTTCAAAAACCATTTTTGACTATCATCAAGAAGGGAATATTCTTTTCGCCACCTATAGCGGAGGGGACATCCTAAAAGGGACCATGATCGGAATTGTACAGGAAAATGGCTGCATCCAGTTTAGGTATAACCATGTAAATGTTCAGCAGGAGATCAGAGGCGGGCAATGCTTTTCCACACCTGAGTTCCTATCTGATGGGAGAATCCGATTGCAGGAAAAGTGGAAGTGGTCAGATCGTGATCAGAGTGAGGGGGAATCGATTGTTGAAGAAGTGACCTGCCCACAGTGATTCCTGTTGGTGAATGAATGCTGCACCATTCTGTATCCTGTCTAATCTAAATTAAATAGCGAATTATCTTTACATAAAATGGGTAAAAAGAAAGAACTTTCAGAAAATGATTGACATTTTTTGAAAAAGTAAATATATTAAACCTATAAACTTTATTGGAATTAAATGAATTGGCTTACTGGTTAACCGGAGGCCCCTACGTTCACCACATGGTGAAAATGGGGGCCTCTTTTGTTTAAGAAAGGGGGGATTTACGTTTCAGATATATACATATTGATCCAATGCAAGGAGCTCTAATGGGAAGAATCTTCAAAGGGATGTTCATGTGGTCCCTGAATCATAATTGAATAGTGTGGCTGACTAGACTTCTGGAGGCCTTCGTTTAATTGGAAAATTAATCGAGGGTCTTTTGTGTTTAAGAGCCCCGTAAATAAAGGAGAGTAAAAAATGAAAATGACTCGACAGGCCTTATTTTTAGTATGGATTGGTGCATTACTTGTGATAGTTGGTTGTTCTTCAGGGAAAGCAGTGGAGAAAAACCAGGATGGCTATGAAAAAGTGGAACTGAAGTATCAGGGATATGCTGGATCGGTACTCTATCCAGAACTGGCGGAGGATTTAGGTTATTTAGATCCGATTAAGTTAGATTGGGTGGGAAATGTGAATGGCGGACCTCAGGATATTCAAACGGCCGCGACGGGTCAAACGGATTTCGGTGGTGCCTTTAATGGAGCCATCATCAAATTGAAATCAAGCGGCGCCCCCATTAAATCGGTCATTGGTTATTATGGGAGTGATGAAGACACCTTCGTCGGCTTTTATACATTAGAAGGCAGCCCGATAAAAGATGCACGTGATTTAATCGGTAAAAAAGTCGGGGTAAATACGCTTGGAGCCCATCTTGAATTGGTTCTAAAGGAATATTTAAAGAAAAATGGCCTCACGGATGATGAAATCAAACAGGTTACGTTAGTGGTGGTGCCAACGGGGAATGGTGAACAAACATTACGCCAAAAGCAAATCGATGTCGTGGCTTTAAATGGAGCGGCACGTGACAGGGCACTGGATAATGGAGGCATCAGTAAATTATTTAGTGATTATGATCTATTTGGAACCTTTACGGCAGGAAGTTATGTCTTTACGGATAAGTTCATAAAGGAAAACCCGAATACCGTGAAAAAATTTGTGGAAGCAACTGCAAAAGCGATTGAATGGTCACGTACAACACCTCGTGAAGAAGTGATTGCCCGCTTTGAATCGATCATAGAGAAACGAGGTAGAAAAGAAGATTCGGAAACGGTTCAATATTGGAAAAGTCCGGGCGTAGCCGCAAAAGGTGGCTATATAAAAGAATCCGAATTCCAAGTATGGACGGATTGGCTAGAAGCCAACGGGGAAATCAAAAAGGGCCAAGTGAAGTTGGATGACTTATATACGAATGAATATAATCCATATACGAAAGAGCTTGAAACTAAATGAATGGGGTGTGGATATGGCGGATAAAATTCGATTTGATCAAGTGACAAAGGTGTTTACTGTACGGGATACCGAAAAGGGAAAAGGCTCGAAGAAGGAGTTCACGGCGGTAAGGGATTTGAACTTCTCCGTGAAAGATGGTGAATTTTTAACGCTGGTCGGTCCAAGTGGGTGCGGGAAATCCACGTTGTTGGATCTGCTCGGTGGTTTAACGAAACCGACTTCAGGCCGTATCCTCCTTGATGGAAAGGAAATTACGGGACCTGGATTGGACCGCGGAATCGTGTTTCAGCAATATGCTTTGTTTCCTTGGAAGACAGCGCGAGGCAATGTTGATTTTGGTCTCGAAGCTAAGGGAGTTCCGAAGAAAGAACGACATGAACGGACGCAATATTACTTATCTTTGGTCGGGTTGGAGGGGTTTGAAGATCGTTTTCCTCATGAATTGTCAGGTGGGATGAAGCAGCGCGTCGCCATCGCTAGGAGTCTAGCTTATAATCCGGATGTGCTACTGATGGATGAGCCGTTTGCCGCATTGGATGCGCAGACGCGAGAAACCTTGCAGAGTGAATTGGTACGGATTTGGGAGAAGACCAAGAAAACGATCATCTTCATCACGCATGGCATCGATGAAGCTGTGTACTTAGGGCAGCGAGTCGCAGTAATGTCCACAAATCCAGGAACGGTCAAGTACATGGTGGATATCCCCTTGGATTCACGTTTGAACGAAGTGGACATTCGATCACATGAAGACTTTGTAAAAGCACGACATCATATATGGAGCCTTCTTCATGAAAAGGTCTATCAAGCGGCTTCCATTTAATTCATAAAAAAAGGAGTGGTTCATAGATGTCCAGTTTAGAAAAAGCTATTGCTGTACCTATTGAAAGAAAGCGACCTATCCATTTATCGTTTACCTGGCTTCAAAAACTTGTGAAGCAGACAGCCGTGATCGTCCTGTTACTAGCCATTTGGGAGATTGCACCACGAATTGGATTGGTGGATTCCGTATTCTTCCCACCTTTCTCGGCAGTGGTTGCAGGATGGTGGGGATTGGTGACATCAGGAGAATTATTCGCCCATTTCAAGGCAAGCTTCTTCCGTTCGTTCATTGGGTTTGGGTTGGCCCTATTGATTGCAATTCCTTTAGGTCTGATCATCGGCTGGTTTCCTTTGGCCAAAGATTTTTTGAACCCAGTATTGGAGTTATTCCGCAATACAGCCGCGTTGGCCTTATTGCCTGTTTTTATCCTATTGCTTGGGATTGGGGAAGTATCCAAAATAGCGATTGTCCTGTTCGCTTGTACGTTTCCGATTCTTTTAAATACCATCAACGCCGTTCAAAATGTCGATCCGTTGCTCATCAAGTCAGCTAAATCAATGGGATTATCCTCTCAGAAACTATTCTATAAGGTTATTTTGCCGGCCTCTATTCCGACTATTTTTACCGGAATACGGATGGCAGGGACGGCATCGATTCTCGTGTTAATTGCAGCTGAAATGGTAGGAGCCAAAGAAGGCTTAGGTTACTTGATCAATTATGCGCAGATGAATTTCCAAATCGCTGAAATGTACGCCGGGATCATAACGATTTCTTTGCTTGGATTGTTATTGAATTATGTTTTAGTGTCTCTGGAAAAACGATTCTCGGCTTGGAAAGTCAATCAATAATCGAAGGTAGAAGGGGTGGTTTGATGACGAATAATAAACGAGAAATGAAGTTAGGTGCCTTCTTCATGATTCCAGGTCATCACGTGGCAGCTTGGCGTCATCCAGAAGCAGAGGTAAGGGATATCATGAACTTTGATTTTATAAAAAAGCTGGCCCAAACGGCAGAGCGCGGAAAATTCGATTTACTGTTCCTTGCCGATCATGTATCACTTAACACGCAGGATGAACAAGTATTAGGGCAAACCGTAAATACACGCTTTGAACCATTTACCTTGTTATCGGCGCTTGCAGCGGTAACGAAAAACATCGGGCTGGTTGGTACCGTATCGACGACGTATAACGAACCTTACCATGTCGCCCGTAAGTTTGCTTCTTTGGACCATCTGAGCAATGGGCGAGCAGGATGGAATGTCGTGACATCAGGCTCTGATTCAGAAGCTCGCAACTTTAATCTCGACGCACATCCCCTTCATGAAAAGCGGTATGAGCGTGCTGAAGAGTTTGTGAATGTCGCTCAGAAGCTTTGGGATAGCTGGGAAGATGAGGCATTGGTCATGGATAAGGAATCGGCGCAATTTGCGGATGGTTCAAAGATCCATGCCGTCAATCATAAAGGGGAATGGTTCTCCGTTGCAGGACCACTGAATATTTCCCGTCCTGTTCAAGGTCATCCGGTTGTAGTTCAAGCCGGATCTTCCGAAGCCGGAAAAGAACTGGCGGCGCGAACGGCCGAAGTGATTTTCACTGCTTGGCAAACATTAGAGGAAGCACAAGCATTCTATGCGGATGTAAAAGGGCGGATGGCGAAATATGGTCGTGCCCCTGAGGAACTGAAAATCATGCCTGGAGTATTTCCCGTCATCGGGAATACGGAAGAGGAAGCAAATGAGAAGAAACAAGCATTGGTCGATCTGATTCCAGAAGGAGCCGGTGTGTCTCTTTTATCGAAGATGGTCAATGTCGATTTGAGTGGTTACCCATTGGATGGTCCCTTGCCTGAACTTCCTGATTTAGAAGAAGTCAATGGAACAAAAAGCCGCTTTCAGTTATTGAAGGATGTGGCGAACCGTGAAGGGTATACAATCCGTCAGCTATATCAACATATTGCAGGTGCTCGCGGGCATCGTGAAATTAAAGGGACACCCGTGCAAATTGCTGATCAACTTCAAGAATGGTTTGAAAATGGAGCGGCAGACGGATTTAATGTCATGCCTCCCTATTTACCGGGCGGGTTAGATGATTTTGTCGATCAAGTCATTCCTGAATTGCAAAGGCGGAACATATACAAAACGGAGTATTCAGGCAGCACATTGCGTGAAAATTTGGGATTACAACGTCCGAAAAACACTCTCCTTGAAAAAGTGGCGGGCGCTCATATATAAGTGTTGAAAATAGAATAGTAGAAAGAAGGAGATTAGATGAGTACGAATAAAAAAGAAATGAAATTAGGCGCTTTTTTCATGATTCCTGGACACCACGTGGCCGGTTGGCGCCATCCCGAGGCTGAAACTCATAATATATTGAATTTTGATTTTCTAAAAAGACTGGCCCAAACAGCAGAGCGCGGCAAATTCGATATGCTGTTTGTTGCGGATGGTAATGCGTTGCAACATAACGGTTCTAAAAACGTCCAAAGAGCGGGAATTAGTTTTGAACCGTTCACTCTATTATCAGCACTTTCAGCGGTTACGGAAAAAATCGGGCTAGTCGGTACTGTGTCCACGACGTACAACGAACCCTATCATGTAGCCCGTAAGTTTGCATCGCTCGACCACTTAAGCAATGGTCGTGCAGGGTGGAACGTCGTCACATCCAATACGGATGCCGAAGCACGGAACTTTAATTCCAATCATCATCTTCAACATGAAAAGCGTTATGAGCGGGCTGAGGAATTTGTGGACGTTGTAGAAAAGCTTTGGGATAGCTGGGAAGATGAGGCGTTGATCATGGATAAGGAATCCGCGCAATTTGCCGATGGCTCGAAAATCCATGCCATCAATCATAAGGGTGAATGGTTCTCCGTAGAAGGACCCTTGAATATTTCCCGTCCGGTCCAAGGCCATCCCGTTGTGGTTCAAGCGGGATCATCCGAAGCTGGAAAAGAGCTGGCGGCACGAACGGCGGAAGTGATTTTCACAGCGTGGCAAACAATCGAAGAAGCTCAAGCATTCTATGCGGATGTGAAAGGAAGGATGGCGAAATATGGCCGTTCCCCTGAGGAACTAAAAATCATGCCGGGTGTCTTCCCAATCATTGGGGCAACAGAAGAAGAAGCAGATGAGAAAAAGCAATTATTTGAAGAACTTATCCCAGAGGAAGCCGGCGTTGCGCTTTTGTCGGCGATGATCAGTGTGGATTTAAGAGGGTATCCCGTTGATGGACCACTGCCAGACCTGCCGGAATTAGAAAAAATCAATGGAGGTAAAAGCCGTTTTACATTATTGAAGGATCTGGCTGAACGTGAAAACCTGACCATACGCCAGCTATATCAACGAACAGCCGGCGCCAGAGGCCATCGTGAAATCAAAGGAACACCGGAACAAATCGCAGACCAATTGCAAGAATGGTTTGAAAATGGGGCGGCGGACGGATTCAACATCATGCCTCCTTATTTACCGGGCGGCCTTGAAGACTTCGTCGATCATGTCATCCCTGAATTGCAAAAACGTGGCATATTCCGTACCGAATACACAGAAGATACCTTACGCGGAAACTTAGGACTGAATCGGCCAGCCAACACGTTGGTCAACAAGATTATAGAAACCGTGTAACCAGTAAGGCCGGGCGATTCTGCCCGGTTTTTTGTTTTTCTTTCCATGCACTTCTTTACCATTAAAATTCAACCGATATATCGCCTCAAGATGTACGGAATTCCTTACTGGCGCTTTCAAATTGAGGAATGAAGTTTATGAAATGATTCAGATGTTCTTTCATTTTTTCCTCTGCAGCTTTTGGATCCTTCTGTTCTATGGCTTTGTATATGCCGTGCAGTTCCTTGTTAAGGTCCTCTTTTAATTCAGTGGAACAATCTGTTGACTGAAAGTATGGAATAATCGCTTCTGAAATCGCTTCAATATTAATCATTATGAGTCGGTTTTTTGTGGCTTTTGCTATAGCCCTATGAAATTTAAAGTCATCTCTAAAGTAGTGCGAATCATTAACGGAATCTATTTTTGGAATTAAACTCTTTAACCTAATAAGATCTTCATCTGTACGCATTGCTGCAGCAATTCCACATGCTTTGATCTCTATCATTTTTCTCATTTCGATTACTTCCTCTAACGTAATCCCCTTTAAACTGAGGGAAAGAGTTATGTAATCGCTAAAGTCACTTACGAATGAATCAGGGTCAAACTCCGTAATGAAGTGTCCCCCCTTAGCTCCCGGTTTTGTTATGACTAATTTAGAAGACGACAATATTTTAATGGCATCCCGAACTGTAGGCCTACTCACTTGAAATTCATTGGCAAGTTCTTTTTCCCCAGGCAGTTTATCCCCAGGCTTTAAGTCTTTATTGATTAAGGAATCTTTAATTTGCTCTGCTATTTGTTCGGATAGACTTAATAGTTTCTTTGTATGGATCAACGTCCAATCACCTCGATGGATTTTTTACGGACAAAACAACTAAATTGATTATAGATTAAGCGTTTATAAATGAGTTCAACTGTATTTAGTAAGTTAATTTGTTTACTGTGGAGCTTAATAGAATATTACTATATTTTTACATAAATTGATATAATTTGATATTAATGTGTTTTTCAACGCAAATCAATAGTATTGTAAATAACCTTTAAATGTAAAAACATTTTACAATTAAAGGTTATTTACAATTGGAATGAAGGTGGTAAGATTATGTTATTAGATTTTATTGAATTTTCTAATAACTAAAGAAGAGGTGGTAAAGTGATCATTACACTTGAACAAACAGAAAGAGAGCAACGGTTACAAGCGGTAAGGGATGTAGTCAGAGAAAAGAATTACAAAGGTATGTTATTTGTAGCTGATTCTTATTTAGGGAAGAAAGGTTCCCTGCGTTACTTATTTGACAATCACTTGATCCATCGATACGGTTTCGGATTAGTGTTGCCAGATGACCAATATCAGATTCTTCCATCCGGGCTCCATTGGTGTACCGATCGTCGTGTTCCAGATACGCTATTCCCTTCCGACCATGAAATCATGGAAGTAGTCCGAAGGTTAAAAGGGCATAACGTTACAACGGGGGTAGTTGGAGTAGTTGGATTGAATAATACAATGAAAATCGAAGACTTCCATTATTTAACTCGAGAATTACCTGATATTGAATGGGTGGACGCTAGTGTGGCATTTGATGAAATTCGTTCTATTAAAAGTAAACCAGAGATAGAAGGAATTAAAGAGGCCAATCGTATTATTGAAGAAAGTTTCGATGCCATTATCGATCATATCAAACCGGGTTTAACTGAAGAGGAAGCCGTTTCGGTCGCTTATTCCACGGCTCATGCTTTAGGAGCAAAAGATACTCTGTATTTAACTCTATCAAGCGAACAAGCAGGAGCAGTAGAACCATATTTCTTAAATCCACGGCCGAAAGTGATCAAGGATGGAGATTACTTGATCATTTCTTTAGAAGTAACTGGGCCTTCAGGACATTGGGTGGAGCATTCCAGAATGTTCTGTTTCGGACAGCGAGATGAAGAAATGGAGAAATTGGCAGGTCTAGTGGCAAAAGGTATTCAATATGCCGAAGTGACGATGAAACCGGGAGTTAAAGTGACGGATATTCAAGAACAGGTTGAAAAGATGGCACAAGTAGAAGGATATCATTGTGGTCATTTAACGGGTCATGGAATTGGAATGGATGTAATTGAACGACCATTTGTCGCAAGACAAACGAATACAGCATTCGTTGGAGTAGAAGTGCCAGGTAAAGATGATGAAGAATTACTTTATTTGAAAGAAGGTATGGTCATCAGTTTTCACCCTCAAATTATGCGAACCGATAAACAAAAATCCGCTTACATGTCAGATGTTTTTGTCATTACAGAGGATGGCGCCGAACGATTATCATCACGTAATCATGAAGTTATTTTAATAGGGGGCGAAACTATACGATGAAGTTTAGAATAGGAATCGATGTTGGAGGTACTTTTACTGACTTTTTATTAATTGATGAAAATGGGAATTCCGAAGTGTATAAAACCCTTTCCACACCCCAAGACCCTACAATCGGATTCTTCAATGGCTTGAGTGAAATGGCAGGCAACCATGGACTCTCGTTAAAAGAGTTCATTGGAAATGTCGAGCTGATTGTACACGGTACAACGGTTGGAACAAATGCAGCATTAACCTATTCAGGAGCCAAAACAGCTCTATTCACAACAGAAGGGTTCCAAGATATTCTTCAAATAAGAAGGGGAATCCGTCCTGATGCTTATAACAACAAATATGATTTACCTACACCATTCGTTTCACGAGATCTGCGAGTAGGGATAGAAGGAAGACTTGATTACTCTGGGAGTGAAATTACACCGCTTTCTGAGCAAGATGTATTGAATGCCTTGGAATATGTGAAAAAGCAAGAGGTCGAAGCTATTGCCGTTTGCTTTATGCATTCTTATACAAATGACTCCCATGAAAAACAAGTCGGAGACATACTAAAAGAAAAACTTCCCAATGTATATTTAACCTTATCCAGCGAGTTAATCCCACGTGCAAGGCTTTATGACCGCGTCAGTACTACAGTCCTCAATTCTTACATTGGCCCCATCATAGAAAAATACCTAACGAAATTGATCCAGCGTTTATCAGATATAGAATTCCAAGGCACGCTGTTAATTATGCAATCAAATGGTGGAGTGGCAACTCCCGAGGCGACTATCGAAAAAGCCGCCAATACTTTATTATCTGGTCCAGCTTCTGCTCCCATCGCAGGTAGTTATTATTTAAAACCTCTTGGAATTAAGGATGCATTGACTATGGATATGGGTGGAACAAGTTTTGATGTTGCCTTATTAAAGGATGGCTATCCCCTTATCCGAACAGAAGGTGAAATTGCTGATTGGCCAATAAGTCTTTCAACCGTGGATATCCATACAATTGGTGCAGGAGGTGGCTCTATTGCCTGGGTCGATGAAGGTGGATTGCTACATGTAGGTCCTAAAAGCGCGGGAGCCCATCCAGGTCCAGTCTGTTATGGATTCGGGGCAGAGTTCCCGACAGTAACCGATGCCAATTTAGTTCTCGGTTATTTAAACCCGAACTTTTTCTTAGGCGGCAAGATGAAACTCGATGTGGAGAAGGCGAGAACGGCCATCCAAAAACATATCTCTGAACCTCTTGGACTATCTGTACAAGAAGCGGCCCAAGGAATCATAGATATGGTCAACGTGAATATGGCAAGTGGCATACGGGAAATAACAGTGAAAAGAGGATATGATCCTCGGGAATTTCCTCTTGTTTGTGCAGGAGGTGCAGGACCGTTGCATGCGGTAGCGATTGCTCAGGAATTGGATAACACTCTTGTCATCGTTCCAAAAGAATCATCCATTTTCTGCGCAGCGGGCATGTTGATGTCTGACCTACGTCATGATTATGTCAAAGCCTATCGCTCCCCACTTGGAAAAATCAATATAGAGCAAGTGGAGGCCATTTTCTCTGAGTTAGAGGGCGAAGGATACCAGACGTTGAAAAAAGATAAAGTAAAAGAGGATGAAATGCAATATCAATATAGCATGGATATGATGTACTACGGTCAATATTACGAAGTAACCGTGCCATTTACAGCCGAGGAGATGGACGGCCTTACGATAGAAGTAATAGAAAACAAGTTCCACACATTGCATGAACAACTATACGGGTACTCCACGCCTGAAATGCAAGTGGATGTGATCAATTTCAATTTATCGGCAATCGGTGTAACGAAAAAACCTAACATGCAACAAACGGAATATAAAGGGACGTCATCAGAACATGCAATAAAGGGATATCGTCCAGTTTCTCATGGTCAAAAGGGAACCTTGATGGACACCCCAGTTTATGACGGGGACATATTGGTTCATGGTAATCAAGTGATTGGACCCGCCATCATCGAACAGAAAGTCACGACTATCGTTGTATTAAGTGGGTACAATGTTCTTCTCGACAAAAATGACAACTATATCATGTATCGCAAGGAGATGGATGAGAAATTGTTACAACCATTCATTGAAGAGAAACGGGGTGTCGCAATTGAGTAGGATAGTAGAAAAGAGTGTTGACCCAATCTTGGCTTCCATCATTCAGCGTCGGTTAAATGCTATAACCCATGACATGGCAAAAGTGTTACAGCGAACATCACGTTCACCGGTATTTAATGAAGCAGGAGATTTCGTTACGGGGCTATTCGATCATCAAGCGAGAATGATTGAACAGAGTGCGAACATACCGATAATCGGGTTTGGGGCCCAACCTGCATTACCCAATATAATAGAATCGTTTAAAGATGACATTTTTCCTGGAGATATCATTCTACACAATGATGTCTTTGAAGGGGGAAATCAAACACATGATGTAGGCGTTTATAAACCGGTATTCCATGAGGACGAATTGGTTGGATGGGTTGTCAGCAAGGGACATTTAACTGATTTAGGAGGCGCGACACCAGGCGGTTATAATCCAAAACATACGGAAGTGTGGCAGGAAGCCATACGGATCCCAGGATTGAAAATCGTAAAAAAAGGCGAAGTCATCCATGATGTATGGAAAATGCTGTTTTCAAATGTACGTGTCAAAGTTGTTGAAGAAGATGTCAAAGCTATGATTGGCTCTTGCAACATCGGGGAAAGAGAATTTGTGAATCTTATAGCCAAATATGGTAAACAAACATTCCGGAATCATTTAGATTACGTGATTGAAGCTACAAAGAAGCAAGTGAAGGAAAGAGTCAGCAAGTGGAGAAAGGGCACTTATTATGGGGAGAGCTATATGGTCTCCGATGGTTTTGATACCAAGAAGAAATACAAAGTAGCAGTAACCATTACAATCGACGATGGAAAAGTGAAAATGGACTTCACAGGAACTGCCGATCAAGCCCCTGGATTTACAAATATGCCACCGGCTTCAGCAAAGGCTGCGTGTGCCATTGCCTATCTGATGTTGATTAATCCAGGCGATACCATTGCCCAAAATGAAGGATTATTTGCAGGGCTGGAGTGCTTTTTTCCGGAAGGAAGCATCGTAAACCCGAGATTCCCTGCAGCAACCTTATTTGGTAATCAAATGGCGGACGTTTTGCTCGAAGCGATTATGAATGCTCTACAGGAGGCCGTGCCTGAATATGTAACAGCGGGTTGGGCAAAAGCGTGTCCACCTGTATGGACGGGAACAGATCCAAGAAATAATGAACCTTACTTTGATTTTGGGTTTATGGCCAAAGGCGGTCAGGGTGCCTTGAAGGGCAGTGATGGCTTTGATGGAATCGGTTTTTCAGGTGCAGCAGGTTGCATGCTTTCGCAAGATCCGGAAATGTTCGAAATAAAAGACCCATTTTTAATAGAAAGATATGAACTCTTGAAAGACTCGGCTGGCTCAGGTCAATACCGTGGAGGGTATGGTACCTACGTCAAGGTGCGCATTGATGGGGACAATAACTCAGTCGGTACAATCGGTGATGGCATGGCATATGAAGGTGCTGAATTACCTAAAGGAATATATGGCGGTTTAGATGGGACATATAATCAATTTTCCTTGAAGTTCCCAGATGGTACAGAACAGCAATTAGGTTCAAAAGATATGTTGTTCGATGTACCAAAAGGGACAGTTATGGAAATGTATTCTGGAGGTGGTGGTGGATATGGTTCACCATTCCTTCGCGATATAAATAAAGTCCAACAGGAAGCTATCGCTGGATTGCTTTCTATCGAAAAAGCACGAGAAGATTATGGTGTGTTGATCGATTCAATAACCTTCGTAGTAGATGAACAGGCTACTAATAGGTTGCGAGAAGAAAGGTTGAAGGTGAATAAATAGGTAGGCATAGGAACTTCAACTTAGGAGAAAGCCGGTATGTTCCCTTTAATAATAGATATCTGAAAATTTAGAAAAAATAAGCGATTGAAGGCTTTTTAAACTGGTATTACACACGGCATGAAATCATTGAAAAATAATCGATAGATTGGGGATACCTATATGACAATTAGTTTTCAAATGACAAACGAACAAATGAAGTTAAAAGAAACGTGTAGAGAACTAGCGAAAGACTTTGCAACTCGTGCATCGAAGCATGATGAAGAACGGTCAGCTCCAGTGGAAAATTATAAGAAATTACAAGAGGCTGGATTTTTCGGTTTAACGATTCCAAAGAAATTTGGAGGGCTTGGAGAAGGGTTCCTCGGTTACACGATTGCGGTTGAAGAGCTTGCACAAGGCTGTGCGGCAACCATGATGTCATGGAATATGCATGTAGCTGGAACGGCAGCCATTATGGAAAACCCTGAAATTAGTGATGAAAAGAAACAGTATATTGCCGATCTAGTCATCAACGAAGGCGCACTATTGTGCCAATCTGTTTCGGAACCAACCTCTTCTAGTTTAATAGGGCAATCCTATACCCCTTCCTTAAAAGCGAAGAAGGTTGAAGGAGGTTATATCTTAAATGGAAAAAAAGCATTTGCGTCGATGTTTGAAGCAAGTGACTATGTGTATCTATACGCCCATCCGGAAGAAAGCGAGAATCCACAAAGCAGCATCGGTTTCTTTTTATCAACAAAATCGGAAGGGATTTCTGTAATCGACATTTGGGATACTTTGGGTATGCGTGCAACGCGCAGTAACACAGTAGTCTATGAAAATGTTTTTGTTCCGGAGGGAAATGCCATTCATAAAACGGAAGAATTTTTGAATTCGTTTATTATGAAAAACGCAGCCTGGGCTTTCGGGACGTTTGCATCGATGTATTACGCAATCGGGCGCGGGGTCGGGAACTGGGTGAAGGAAACGTTGATGACAAGAAAACCAAAAGGTTTTTCTCAACCCATGGGCTATCACCCGGCCATGAGAGCACGTGCAGGAGAGATATTCGCGGATCTCGAGGCCGCTCGATTCCTAGTCTATCATGCCGCTTGGTTACATGATACAAAAGGGCCGGGCCCTGAAACGACAGCGGCGTGTCTCCGTGCGAAGTACATTGCCGCCCAAACGACTGGCCGTGTAGTTCGTTCAGCTACAATTGCCTGTGGTGCACATGGTCTCATGAAAGGACTGCCATTTGAAAGAATGCTTAGAGATGCGGTGACAGCACCCATTATGCCACCTAACGAAGATGCATGCCTAGATTTAATCGGAACCATGGACTTAGGCTTGAATCCTGAAGAAATCTTGCCGTTTTTGAAGGAGGAAGAAGTATGTCAAACAGTGAAGAATTAAAGAATCAGGTAGCTATCATAACGGGGGCAGCCAGTGGTATCGGTAAGGCCACGGCTGAACGATTTTCAAAAGAAGGCGCATATTTAGTTTTAAATGATATAAATGCAGCGGTGTTAGAAGAAGTAGTTTCGCAATTATCAAATCCTGATCAGTGCGTGTTAGTTCCTGGTGATATTTCTCTAGAAACCACTGTTCAACAGTTGCACGATGCGGCAATAAAACGGTACGGGAAAATTGATATTCTGGTTAACAATGCAGGTATTCATTGGATTCAAGATATAACGGAGACTTCAACAGAGGAATTCGATCAAGTGTTCTCGACGAATGTAAAAAGCATGTTTCTCACCTGTAAAGCGGTCATCCCAACGATGGTACAACAAAAGAGTGGGGTCATTATCAATTTGAGTTCGATTTCAGCCTTCGTCGGTCAAGAGATGATGGGGAAAAGCACCTATTTATATAACATGACTAAAGCCAGTATTCTTCAACTAACCCGTTCATTAGCTACCCGTTATGGGAAAGAGGGAATTCGAGTGAATTGTGTAGCGCCAGGCGCAACAAAAACGAACCAGATTAATGAAACGCACACGGATGATCTGGAGAACTTTTGGAGTGCAGTTGGTGGAGCCCATCCAATCGGCAGATATGGCGAGTCGGAAGAAGTTGCGAACTGTATCCTATTTCTAGCTTCCAAAGAATCATCATTCGTTACAGGATCTTCGTTCGTTGTAGATGGAGGGTACTTAGCTCAATAAAGGTCTAGAGGGGGATAAGCTAATGAAGCAACAAAATTGGGATGAACTAATCCAGCCAAACCGAGTACATCGGCATTTATATACTAAACCGGAAATTTTCGAACAAGAAATGGTGAATATTTTCGGGCAGACTTGGGTCTATGTAGCACACGAAAGTGAAGTGCCCAATAATAATGACTTTAAGACGGGCTACCTCGGCCAACGTCCTATCATAACTGTAAGGGACAAAGATGGAGTTTTTCGAGTCCTATTCAATAGATGTACGCATCGAGGGGCGACGGTTTGCCGAGCGGAAAAGGGTTCAGCAAAAGTATTCACTTGTCCATATCATGGGTGGAACTTTCGGAATAATGGAGAACTGGCTGGTGTCCCATGGCCCAAGGGATATGGGGAGTCTTTTAATAAAGATGAACTAGGATTAGGGCAAGTACCAAGAGTCGAGAGTTATCGTGGATTCATCTTTGCTACTTTAAATGAAGAGGCTCCTAGTTTGGAGGAACATCTTGGGGCGGCAAAAGAATTAATGGATCAATGGCTCGATCGCTATGATGGAAAAAGGATCATCCTTGGTAATGCACACCGGATGATTTACAAAGGAAATTGGAAATTGACATACGATAATGCGGCAGATGGTTATCATGTCACTTTCTCACACCGCTCCCTGCTTGAAATGGGTGGAAGAATGGGGGAAAACAAAGATATGACTTATTTCTCTGCGAACCCTGATTACGGTCCAATGTACGTACAGTATTTGGGGAATGGTCATACTTTTATCGATCAACGTCCTAACTATAGTGAAACAGGTGAGTACTGGGCACAACAAAGAGCACAGCCAGGACGTGAAGTTAATGAAGGGAATGTCCGTCAAAAATACGGCGATGAGGCAGATGCATTATTAGATCAGGCAATTGGTGCCCAGATGAATCTTAATATCTTTCCAAACCTATTGTTCATAGGCAATCAAGTCCAAGTGATTCAGCCACATGCTGTAGATCGTACAGAGTTGATATGGTATTCCACTGCAGTTGAAGGGTTGCCTGAGGAAATAAATACATTGCGTATGAGAAGCCAGGAAGACTTTCCGGCATTCGGGGAACCTGATGATATGACGAACTTCGAGGAGTGCCAACGGGGACTGTCTATTTCGGAAGTGGAGTGGATCAATACCGAAAGGGGATTTGGCCTTTCCAATCAACAATCCACGAACGAACAAGGTGTGATAACCGGACCGGTCACGGATGAACTGTACATCCGTAATTACTACAAAGAGTGGAAAAGGTTGATGACGAGCAAAGTCCATTCAGGTGCACATCATTAAGAATAGGAGGGATCAAACATGAAAGTAGATAGTTCCAAGTTCTCGAATTATATGGATAACGATTACTACAACCAGTTAATCGATCATTTAAAAGACTGGGAATTAGACGTAGGTGTTGCAGACGATGGAATAACGAGGGAAATTGAAAAATTCCTGTATCAAGAAGCACGTTTATTGGATGAAGGTAAGCTAGAAGATTGGCTGAACCTCTTTTCTTCTGAATGTTTATATTGGATTCCATCTATACCCGGTGGAGGTAATCCGAAAAAACAAGTATCCATTGCTTTTGATGATCGACGCCGCTTGGAAGACCGGGTCTACCGTCTTCGTACTGGATATGCCTGGTCACAGATCCCAAGTTCAAGAACCATTCGTTTGCAAAGCAATATAGAGGTATGGAAAGAATCCAACCAAAAAGATCTTCGGGCCCGCACTAACTTCTTGGTATCCGAGTTTCGTAATGGTAAACAAAAATCATATGCAGGCTGGAATGGCTATCGATTAGTGCAGGAAAACAATCAATGGAAAATAGCCGTTAAGCAAGTGAATTTGATTGATTGCGATCAAGGCCATGAAAATATGACGTTTATTTTATAAAAAAAGGGGAGATTTGTATATGAATAGCCAAGGAATCGTAAAAAACCGGGGATTTATCGATCGTTTTAACTTATGGAATACGGAACAAAGTGAAGCCGTTGAAAAAATCCATGCCGTGATTAAAGAAAAGGGTTTACGTTTGATACGTGTCGCATGGTCGGATCAACATGGTATATCACGGGCTAAAACTTTAACCATTCCAGCATTTTTAGGGGCTATGAAAAACGGGATTGATTTTAATACGGGTCCCCTATTTTTCGATACAGCCAATGCCATTGTATATAACCCCTTTATGAAAGGCGGCGGATTCGATTCAGATGAAATGACCGGCTGCCCAAATTATACACTCGTACCTGATCCCCTTACATTTAAATCTCTTCCATGGGCTGAACATACTGGATGGATATTATGTGATGCCTATTTGAAAAATGGTAACCCTCTCCCCTATGACAGCCGTCAAATCTGTAAAAAGGCATTGAAAGAACTAAACTCCAAAGGCTATGACCTACTTTCCGGATTAGAAGTGGAATTTTCCTTAACCAAAATCGTAGACGATGAAATAGATGCCTCATTACTTGGAGCGCCTGGTAGCCCAGGGCAACCTCCAAAAGTAGTACCGGTTGCGCGCGGCTATCAATATCAACTGGAAGCGCATAATGATGAAATAGATGACATCTTACAAATAATCGCTGAAAATATCCAACAATTGGACTTACCTTTGCTCACGATGGAGGATGAATGGGGGCCAAGTCAATTAGAATTTACGTTTGCACCAATGAAAGGGATTGATACAGCGGATACCATGCTTTTATTTCGGACAGCTGTAAAACAAATCTGTAAACGTCATGGATATTTAGCCACCTTCATGTGCAGGCCGTCGATTCCAGGGTTTTTCTCAAGCGGTTGGCATCTACACCAATCCTTGATTGACATAAATACAGGAGAAAATGCTTTTATACCAAACAATTCAGATGGTCCCATTTCAGAAATCGGACAACAGTTCATTGCCGGTATCCTAGAAAATGCAAGGGCGGCAACCGTTTTTACAACCCCAACAGTAAACGGATATAAGCGCTTCAAACCTAACTCATTAGCCCCTGATCGGGCTGGTTGGGGTTTAGATAATCGTGGGACGATGATTCGTGTAATCGGTGGAATCGAAGATGATAGTCTTCACTTCGAAAACCGTGCTGGAGAACCAGCTGCCAATCCATACTTATACATGGCTTCACAAATCTTATCGGGACTGGATGGAATAGAGAGGAAACTACAACCAGGGCCATTAAGTACAGAAGCCTATAATGATAATCGCCCGTTATTGCCAAAAGATCTACAATCTGCTGTGGATTCACTAAAGGAAAGTGAAGTTTTCCATAATAAAATGGGAACAGACTTTGTGAATTATATTATTAGCATGAAAGAAAGTGAAATAAATCGTTATACGACATATGTCCAAGAAAATAACATAGAAGACTATGCGAATATCGTGACCGAATGGGAACACCTGGAGTATTTTGAGATCTTTTAAAGCGGAGGACGAGGTGAAGATAGTATGGATCTGCAACAGCAAAAAGAAATAGAAGAGTTAAAGTCATATATTCAACAATTACAAAAAAAGATAACTATTTATGAGACGTTAGCCGAAGCCGTTCGACTGGCACATGTCCAGGATAGGAGCATTTACTCCCATGATGCCAATGAAGATTACCTGGCTATAGATCGTGATGATTATGCCAAGTGTATGGAAATTATATCGGAAGTCGATCTATGGAAACCTTGGAAACATACCCTCCAAAGAAGAATTACGAATAACTAGGCAAGGAGGGGACTTGTATGTGTGAACTATTAATCGTAAAGTCTCAGAACTCTATTCCAATGGAATGGGTTCTGGGTTATGCGAAATTATTGGACGAATACGGACTCGGTGGATTCAGTTGGGGTGTTGCTTGGAAGGACACTGAAGGGGAGTTACGCTGCTATAAATCCGTGGACGGGATTAGAAAAGATCAACAAGCATCTGAAAGGCTAAAGGGTATAACCTCCAAAGAAATTTTTATACACTTGCGTCGGCCTAGCTTGATGAACAGCATTACTCCTTTCAATATTCAACCGTACCTAACAACCGACCACTCCCTTGCTTTTGGGCATAATGGGAATTTTGAAGAACATGAGTCTTTCCGGTCGTCTTTTCTTCAGTTATTAAAAGGAACTTCAGATAGCGAAATAGCCTTCCAATACTTCTTTCAACACTATAAAAAATACAATCGCCCGGTAGAAGCTTTGGAAGAAACACATCGTGCATTAAAAGGAAAAGCGAATATGGTGCTTTTTAGAAAAAATGAAGCGACAATCATCTATTCTGGAAATGTGGATAACAAGATGTATTCGTTTCAATTAGATGATATAAAGTGTGTATCGACATCTGTGCACAGTCATGATGACTTTGTCTTCCAAAACATTTTCCCATCCGCAAAGGATATACGTCCATTACCGTTATTTACTTCATTACTTTTAGAATGATCTTAGCATGTCTACGTAAATAAAAAGGAGGATTATGTAATGCACGGCATAGATTTAAAAGAAATCATAGATGAAATTGCTGTATATTTGCCTGATCTAGCGTTTGTGAATTGGTGTTCAGAAATATTTTTTATTAATAAAGGTATATTTAATCGTATTGATTTATGGTTTTTTGAATATGGATTTTATAATATTACAGCGAGGCGGAAGGGAATTATTTATTTCTTGAGATATTTGCATTCAAAAAATCTTTATAATCCCAATAAAATGTATCTACAATTTGGTAAAGGTGGATTAAAAGCTTACTTTGATTCTTTTGCTCATGAATGCTTACATGAACGAAGACAATACGTTCATTAAAGAAAGAAGCTGAATAAAAATATTTTTCTGAATAGACAGGGTGAGCCCATTACTACTAAGTCTTTTGATAGCGACTTAGTAGTGGGTTCACCCTCTTTTTAGTACATAGAAAATTTTTATTCTCCATGCTCCAGGCCTAGGGGAAAAAGAGTTTTTTAATCATGGATCCTGACGGTTATTTATTAAGATTTGCGGAACACTTAAAAGAAAGAGAATGAGGATAATGATCTAATTATCAATAATCTGGATAAAAGTTCAAACAATTTCCAAACAAGTGTGTTGACAAATATGCATGCTTTCTTGTAAGATATAAATATCTTGAATTGAAGATAACTTAAATCAAAATATTTTAATACGAGGAGATTTTATATAATGAATGTATTAGTAGTGAAAGCAAACAACCGTCCGGCAACAGAAGGTATCTCAAGCAAAATGTACGAAACGTTCATGGCTTCATTAGAAGGCAAAGATGTAAACGTAACGACTTACGATGTGTTTGAAGAAGATACACCATACTTCGGTCAAGAAATTTTCAACGCATTCGGCAAAGTGCAAACAGGCGGAGAGTTAACGGATATTGAATCACGTCTTTTGGCTGCTAAACAAAAAGCAATGGATGCAATCACTGCAGCTGACGTAGTGGTATTCGCGTTCCCATTATGGAACTTAACAATCCCGGCTAAATTGCAAACATTCATCGATTATGTGTATGCGGCAGGATTCGCATTCAAATATGATGCAAATGGGAACATGGTTCAATTAATGACAGACAAAAAAGCGATCTTCCTAAACGCTCGCGGCGGAATTTACTCAACTCCGGAAGCGGCTCCAATGGAAATGGCAGTGAACTACATGCGCAATGTATTCGGTGGCGTATTCGGCATGAAAATCATTGATGAAGTCATCATCGAAGGTCACAATGCAATGCCTGATAAAGCACAAGAAATCATTACTGCAGGGTTGGAAGAAGTGAAAGCTTCTGCACAGCGCCTAGCAGAATTAGCTGTAAAAGGGTAATTAAACGGAAACGGCCAACGAAGCTTTTTGCTTTGTTGGTCGTTTTTTTTTTACTTTTGTGCTGTACATATTCTTTTATGAAAAAACAGGCTATAAATGGGGGCCATCACCATTTATAATTACATGTACTATCCATGAAGGGGTGTTCGATTTTGTTTATAAAACTTACAAAAGAACAACAGCAATTAATGATTTCCGATATCCAGTATTTCTTCTCGCAAGAAAGAGATGAGGAAATCACGGAATTTTCCGCGGAAAGAGTATTGGATTTCGTCAAGGAAACACTTGCTCCTCATTTCTATAACGCGGCCGTCCAAGATGTTAAACATGTCGTGGAACAACAGTTTTCTTCCATGGAAGATGAAATTCTGACGTTGGAACGCCCGATAAAAAGATAATATAAGGCCAAGAGTGGACCTGAATAGGTCTGCTCTTTATTTGTATAGTAGATAAAGAATGAAAAAGCCACTCCTGGATATTCTATCAATGAAAGGGGTGTAGCCCATGAAAAAGCGCGAAAATCATGAAGAAGAACCGATCGTAGCCGATGGAATCACAACGCAAGAGGAGCTGGATGAAAGCGCCACTCCGGAAGAGGTGGCAAAAGGAGACTATACAAAAGTCGTTACACTCTCATTGGATGAAAATGATCCAAGCTGAACGGAAAGTCAGCAGGCCCATTGGGTTTGCTGACATTTTTCGAAAATAATAAGAGCCTTCTACATTCTACGTAGCGAGGCTCTTTAAAATTGTTTGCTTCTTATCCTTCAAATAGATTCAATCAATACGTCCGATGGTATCGTTCAATTTCTTACGATACTTATCCTTCCAAGTTTGCTCATCCTTCACTAGTTCGTCACAGAAGGCAGCCACGTCCTCACCTGTCAGGTCAGTGACTTTTTTGCTTTCCGCTGCACCTTCCTCGAAAAGATCGAGAATACCGGAAAAAATACGATTGGTACCCTCCCAATCGGTGGGGCTGTCGCCAGCAGTCCACATATACTTTTGGATCGCTTTGTAAGCGTTATGGTATTCACTAGGAAGAGCCTTCGCACGCGCCTCCATCGCTTTCCATTCTCTCTTTTCATCAAAACTTCCCATTATTTTTTCAAAAAAACTCATTTTGCGTCTCCCCTTTCAATCGGTAAGTTTTTAAGTTCATTCAGTTTACTTGAAATGAATGCCCATTTTGTCCAGAAAACTTGAAGCTTTTCTTGACCCGCTGCATTGAGGGTGTAAAATTTCCTTGGTGGTCCCATCGTGGATGGCTTTTTCTCGATGTCTACCAGATTGTTCTTCTCAAGCCTCATCGTAATCGTATAAACCGTGCCCTCCACTACATCAACGAAGCCAAGTTTTTGTAGTTGCTGTGTAATTTCGTAGCCATACGTTTCGCCCCGGCTGATGATTTCAAGCACACAACCTTCAAGCACCCCTTTCAGCATTTCTGTCAGATTCTCCAAAAGAATTCACCCCATATGTTTGTTGTTGGATTTTATACGCTATTTAGTAATACTTACTACTAGTACATAGTATCACATGGTAGTGATTTGTCAATCGCCTTCCATTTATCTATAGAGTATTTTTGGAGGAATCGTCTTCATCATAAAATGGAAATATTTTTTAAAACGATATTGACAGCTGAAGTGTATTACGGGTATAGTACATACATAAGGTGTATGAACCACTTAATACATACACTTGAGTCCAAGTGTGATTATCAGATCTTTTATTAAATATAGGGGTGGTTTAATGAACGTTTCGTTTAATGCCCGTGAGCCGGTTTATTTGCAAGTGGTGAGGCATTTCAAAGAACAGATGGCCATTGGAGAGTTAGTTGCGGGACAGGAAATCCCTTCACGCCGGGAATTGGCGGCAACATTGAATATTAATCCGAATACGGCTCAAAAGGCGTATAAAGAAATGGAGGAACAAGGTTTGATTCATACTGAAAGAAATTTCCCAAGTCGAATCACTACGAATGAAGAGATGTTACATGATGTCCGACAGGAGCTTATTCTTGCTGCGGTCGATTCTTTTGTAGAGGCCATTCGTCCCATTAATGTACCGGTTGATGAGCTACTTCAGGTCGTGAAAGATAAATATGTAAAAGAGGGGGAAGAGAAATGATCGAAGTGAAGCAAATCTCTAAGAAGTACGGCCGTAAGAAAATCTTGGATGGTATGTCTTTTACCGCGAAGAAAGGGGAAATCACCTGCCTGATCGGGATAAACGGTGTAGGGAAAACCACGACGTTGAAGGCCATTATGGGATTGACGCCATATCGCGGGGAAATTCTGATTGATAATGAAAAACTGGATACAGACCGATATGAAAAGATTACCTTCATTCCGGACGCTCCGATTATGCTTCCGCAAATGACGATTAAGCAGGCGATGGTTTTCATGAACGATTTCTATACAACATGGAATCAGTCAAGAGCCAATGAGTTGCTGGATTTTTTCAAACTGGAGGAAAACACAAGGATATCAGATTTATCAAAAGGGAACACGGCGAAAGTCAACCTGATGCTGGGTCTGTCTCTTGATGTGGATTACGTGCTAATGGATGAACCATTTTCCGGCATCGATATGTTTAGCCGGGAACAAATTGCCGACGTCTTTGCCAGTCACTTGATCGAGGACAGGGGAGTTATCATCACGACCCATGAAATCGGTGATATTGAACATTTAATCGATAAGGTCATCTTACTTGGAAACGGAAATGTATTGAAAGAGTTCAATACGGAAGATATGCGTGAAGAGGAAGGAAAATCAGTAGTCGATGTAATGAGAGAGGTGTATCAAGGATGATGCGTTATATGAAGCTAGTCAATTTCGAAATCAACCGTTTTAGTAAAATCTATTTTTCATTGTTGTTGATCACGATTCTTTCGCAATTTGTAGGCGTGATCATTAAAGTACAAGGATTCTTAAATAAAACTGATCAAACCATGTTAGAAGAAAAATTGACCGAAGCTACTTATTTAGAAGTGTATGGCGGAGTGAACTTTAACTTGGTTTCAGGGTCGCTCTGGTTTTTAGGACCGATTGCGTTGTGTGCCGTTGCCCTTATATTCTACATCTTTCTCATTTGGTACCGTGATTGGTTCGGGAAAAATACTTTTATTTATCGCCTGTTGATGCTTCCGACTACGAGATTATCTCTCTATTTATCCAAAGCGACAGCGATTTTCTTGATGGTATTAGGACTGATTGCCTTACAATTGATCATCCTGCCGATGGAGAATGCTCTATTCAATTCCATGATGCCGGAAGTGTTCCTAACCGCAAAAATGAGTGTGATGACCATCCTTGGATCCAAACCAGTGTTAGCGCTCATCATTCCTAACTCGTTCACTCAATTTATCATTTCCTATGGAATCGGGCTGATGATCCTGTTTGTCTTGTTTACAGCCATCATGTTGGAAAGAAGTTACCGGATCAAAGGGATTGTGCTAGGCATTATTTATTCCGTACTAGCGGGCGCATTGTTTCTATCGCCTATTTGGCTGAATGGTTCTAACGGAATCTCTCTTTATCCATCAGAAATCTTCGGTAGTTTAATCGCTTTGGGGATTATCATTACAGCCGTCTCCATCTGGCTTGGCTCTTGGTTGTTAAAGAAACGTGTAACCGTATAAAGTCCCACCAACTAATATAAGGAGAGTGAACAGGGTGAAACGATATATCAGCAGCATCCTCATCGTCGTCGTTAGTCTATTTAGCATCGGAACGTATTATGCTCAAGTAACTTCTTACGCTTCAAACCTTCCCAAACTTACATTTAAAACAATCGAAGGTGACGAAACAGAATTAGAATCCGTCCTTGTAAGTGGAATGTATGAAGAGGGAAGTTCAAATGAATCCTTTCGTTTGGAATCCAATCAATTGAAATATGCAAAAGAACGGTCGTATTATGAAAACCTACTCGGTTACTACGACCCCAACTATAACCGGTTAGTGAAAGAGTACCGTTCATTCATGAGGGGTAAAGCATTTATTGAAACCTATTATGAAGATCAAGATAATCTGACGATCGTAACCATGAATGGCGATGATAAGAATGGAAAGTATAGCTTGAATTTTATTATTGATAGTTTGGCAAAGAAAAACAAGGAAGAAAAGTCTTTTGAAATAGACGTCCCAGAACAAGCAAAATACGAGAACATCATAGTCAGGGATGTCCAATTTGTTCAATCGAAATTACAAATCCTTACTCAAAATGATGTGAAAACAGACAATGAAAAAGATACAGATGAAATCCATCTCTATACCATCGATTTAGCCGGTAAAAAAGTGGTGGCTGATGAAACACTTTTGTCCGAAACATTTGATTCATCCAATGAAGGACATTTCGCCATGCCGTCAAAAGTCGATAGAGGGATGGCCAATCATGTGTTCTTACTGGCGTTAGTAAAAGGCAGGTATAGTGAAGAGGGAGGATTCACGGAGAAAAAAAGGGAAAGCTCTCTTTACGCGTATCATTATGACACGAAGAAACTGGAAAAAATCAAGATTCCAAATGAAAAGGATATCACCTTTGAATCTGTGGAAAGTGACTTTTCCGTTGATGGGGAGACTCTCTACGTGACAGGATGGGAGGAAGGGATGATGCATATCCTCACCTTCGATATCGATAAACAGAAAGTAATAAATGACTACAAACCGGGATCTGTTGATTTCACTGAAATAAAGGATGGACGCATCTTTGCCATTACCGCAGATGAATTGCTGATTGTCGATGCGAAAACAGGAAAGACGCTCTATAGAGGCAAATTGGTGAAGGATTCGCACGGTCAAAAGAAAGATAAGAACTATCTCATTCAATTGCATGATGTAATTATCAAATAAAATCCATGCCGCGACTCCCCTTGAAGAAGGGGAGTTTTTCAGGTTTATAAGTCTTCTATTTTTCGGTTATGAATCTCTCAACATTATCTGATAAAAGAACGGTATCCCATGGTATCCAATACCATTGTTCCCCATCGAAAAATAAGGGGAACGTATAGGCGATCGGTTCTTCGGTATAGAATGCGAGTTGATAGCCAGCCGGGTCTCCTTGGCTGGTATTCGGATTAAAGCTGGCGTTCGTCTTTCCTTCGTTAAGTATCAGGGTCATAGCTTGTATCTCATGTTTATCCGATAATGAATGGGTCAGTACAGGATGATTATCTTTATCCTCTTTATATATATCTATTCGATTGATCGATTCTTCATCGATGTCTTCGTATTTGCCCCGAAATGTTTGATTCTCCGTAACTTCATGATAGATTGCATACCCATTGATCTCGTCTTTTGACTGAATAGCAGCAAATTCAGGCTTGCCTTGTACGGAAAAGACCTCCGTACCCTTTTCCCAGAATGCGGCGTCACCTTCTTTCGTCTTGTAATTGACATCGAATACATGATCCGCGACTTTGAACTTCACTTCTCCTATCTCTTCACCGATAAAAGTGGAATCGGCAAGGATAGCGGAATGGACCCCTTCATACTGTTTGCCATTGATTTTAACGAAATCGACCCACTCAATCTCAATGATTGATTCTTGAGCATTACAAGAGACAAGGAATAAACTGCATGCCAACATCCCTATCCATTTTTTCATCATGACCCCTCCGTTTGTAGGAATGCTACGTTGACCGATAAAATGTAGATTTTGACCGATAAATGTGCGAAATTGACCGATATATTCCGATTTAGACCGATAAATGCTCAACATTGACCGATATAATGGCTATATCCAAGCATTTAGTCGGTCGCACGGACCAATGGCCACATCCGGACTTCCAATGTTTTTGCAAAATGCAAGATGGGCTTGTCGTTTTCAACATGAATGCCTTGGTTGGTCAGCATCGTGTTCTGTCTGATATCCGCTTCAGCATGCTGGAGCGGCCAGGGTTTATGCAGGATATCGCAGCGAAGCGGCACTCCTCTATTGTTTAGTGTATATAAGCAATAACGCTCTGTAAGCCATTCATCGAAAGAACCTTTTTCGGCAAGATACGGTTCTGAGGTTGGTTTGTATGTACACTCGAATATTTGACTGCCACTTCTTCTCTTGCTTTTATAATCGATGACATCACCGCTGCGCTGCACATTCATATCGGCAAACTTATATGGCAAGTGGTATACAGTTTGGGCAGTCTTGACCGCAAGCATATTGGACGCATCCAGGCTAAAGAAGTACACCCCCGGTTTTCCATCCACCGTGACATAAGTCCGGACGTTGAGTTCAGGAAACCGGTCCGTGCCTGGAACGGGAGGTAGCCCTCTTAAGCGGATGTCAGTCATATGAAACGGAACGACGCCTATCCACCCCATGCCATCAAAAGAATCTATCGGCAGCACGGTAGGTACTAACTTTCGCAAGACGTCGATCTTTATTGGATAATGGGCAAACAATAGATCATTCCATGTCTGTTTCATCGTCCAGGGTAATCTTGGCAATGACCATGAACGATGGCTATCGTCCCATTGGTTATCAAAGAAGTGTTTAGGTTGGTCTTTCATGTTGTTCTCCTCCTTATTCACGGCTGGTTTAAATCTGTTGCAAGCATCTATTCTTTTCTTTTATGCTAAAATAAACCAGTTACTGGTAGTATATCAAAATGAACCCGTTTTCGATATAAAACAAAGGAGGTGGGCACATGTCAAAAGGTTTCATTCATCATATCGAAATAAATGTATCCGACTTGGAAAGAACCGTGACATTTTGGAGTTGGTTTTTGGAAGAGCTAGGGTATCGTCCTTTCCAGGAATGGGATGGGGGGAGGAGCTGGAGAATCGATGATCTGTATGTGGTGTTTGTCCAAGCAGAGAAGCGTTTTCTCGAAATTCCCTTTCATAGGGGAAGAGTAGGGCTTAATCATCTAGCTTTTCATGCAAGTTCACGCCAGGAAGTGGATGAGATGACACATAAATTAAAACAGCAGGGAATGCGCATTCTTTATCCCGACAGGCATCCGTTCGCTGGTGGGAAGGACCATTATGCTGTATTCTTCGAGGATCCCGATAGATTGAAAGTGGAATTGGTTGCTCCTGTTGAATCCCTTTAGGGATGGGCAAAATGATAGTGGTGATACGAATAAGGATTACCACTATCATTTACAGGGGCTGATGCAGATTCTACCTCAATTGTAATGGCGTTAATCAAGACAAAAGCCCCAATGACTTGAATCCATCCTCCCACCAACAAGATTATTTCACCAATTTCCGTGTGTTCCTGTAAGATGAAGATATTGCCGATTGCGACTAGGAAAGAGCCCAATGATATGAGGCTGTTTCCCGTAATACTGAGAGACCTGAACGGAGAGTCCTCTGAAATATAGCCTCCGAATGCTTCAAAAGCGGCGCCAGTTCCTTGGATGCCACTACCTAAGGTATCAATTTTTAAGCCTTCTTCCTCTTCACCACTCAGTTCAATACTGATCCCAACTGAATTTGCCGTATTCCCTGCAGCTTCAAGCCAGGCGCCAATAATCGAATAAATTTGCGAGAGCTGTTGATATTCTGGATTGAACAGTTTGGTTCTCCCGATGGCTTGCAGCGAATTACCGAACGCCTCGATTCCATTGCCTTTAACAATTAAATCCTTTCCTAAATCAGAACTTGTTAAGGATTGCTGGGTCTGCCCAATCGCCTCAACAACCGATCCTATTCCCAATATCCATGCCCCTATAATAAGGAGGTCTTCTCCGCTTGTATTCATAGTCCAACGCCCCTTACAAGAAGTTACCTTATGGTATTCCGGGAAGTACGTTTATGTACAGGTAAACGATGAGGAATATCATATAATTTGGATATTTATGTTAAACTGGATAGGGAGTTACTTACCTTTTAATAAAAAATAAGAATGTTATTAACCATGTAGGCGGGGGTTCAAATGGGGATATTTTTTATAAAGAGAGGAAATGCGAAAAGAACAAAAGCGAATATGATCCTTCATACGATGATTGCGGTAGCGATGATCATCCTTTTAGTGATGGCAATCATCAACGGAAAAGATTTCTTTTACTTAAAGCTGATTTTCCTATTAGCGGGTATAAGTTCGATTATAGATGGAATGGAAAGCTATTTACAAAAGGAAAAAAGGAAAGTCTATCTGCTTGATTTCGGATATGCTTTGGTTTGGTTCTTATTGGTTTATATGTATACGACCATGTAAGAGGGAAGGGGACATGACGATGAAGGGTGCAATACAGGTCATAATGGCGATGCTGTTCCTTATGATTTTCACGTTTTGTGCGTGGTATGAAGGAAGCGAAATCTTGGACAATCCATGGGAGTGGGAATATTCGACGCCTTTTTCGGAGCTATTACACACTCAAGTTGAAGGCCCGGAGGATATTTCCAATCTGGACCATCTTGTGTACGCGGCCAAGTTCAGGCCGTTGTTCCCGGCACTTATGATGTTGACACTATTATATCTAGTCACGCTAACGGGCCTTACAGTAAGTAAGGGAAGCCAGAAAAAATCGGCTTTCTTTCTAACTGGGCTGGGCGTTTTATTGTTACTCATTAGCGGTTTGATTTGGAGTTCACCGACGGTTGGGGGCCATTTCTTCAAGGGGATATCTCTAATCTTGGGCATAGTGTCCATCTTGGTCGGAATGTTGTACTACTTTAAATGGACCCCCACATCCAAAAGAGTGGCTTAGTTATAGGTACTCTATGAATCTGAATATATATATAGAAGAAACTCGGAATATATGAGCCACAAAAAAGGAACAGCCCGCATTAATAGGGCTGTTCCTTTTTTGTGGCTCATGATTTTATCTTTCCTATATAATAGGAAGAAACTCGACATGGGCTAGAGGTTCTTACAATTTTTCAGATACTGATTTGGATTGCATATGCAACGTCAAGAAGTCAGGGCCGCCTGCTTTTGAACAAGTTCCGGACATATTGTACCCTCCGAATGGTTGGTACCCAACGATTGCTCCTGTACAGCCACGATTAAAGTATAGGTTCCCTACGAAGAAGTCTTCGCGTGCCTGTTCGATATGGTTACGGTTTGTTGAAATGACGGCACCTGTCAAGCCGTATTCTGTGTTATTGGCGATTTCTAGCGCTTCGTCAAAGTCTTTTGCTTTGGAAACGGCGACGATTGGGCCGAAGATTTCTTCTTGCATCAAGCGTGCTCTTGGTGCTACATCTGCGACAACAGTTGGTTGAATGAAGTAGCCGATTGAATCATCCGCTTCACCACCCGTTAGGATGCGTCCTTCTTCTTTTGCCACTTCAAAGTAACTCGTCACTTTTTTGAAGGCATTTTCGTCTATGACGGTAGCCATGAAGTTGTTATGGTCGGTCGGATCTCCGACTGTTAATTCTTTTGTCAATTCAACCACCCGGTCCAACACGGTATCGTAAACATCTTCGACGATGATGGCACGTGAGCATGCAGAACACTTTTGGCCACTGAAGCCGAACGCGGATTTAACGATCGATTGTGCAGCCAATTCAAGGTCTGCCTCTTTGTCGACGACGATGGTATCTTTCCCGCCCATTTCGGCAATGACGCGCTTGATCCAAATTTGTCCTTCGTTTACGGCTGCTGCACGTTGGTTAATGCGCAGACCGACATCGCGTGAACCGGTGAAGCTGATGAAGCGAGTGCGTGGGTGATCGACTAAGTAATCGCCAACCTCGCCA
Source organism: Peribacillus sp. NPDC097284 (assembly GCF_044761765.1). Lineage (NCBI taxonomy): Bacteria > Bacillati > Bacillota > Bacilli > Caryophanales > Bacillaceae > Peribacillus > Peribacillus sp. NPDC097284. Next base: position 1,056,477 of record NZ_JBIWCZ010000001.1, on the reverse strand, counting down.
CCAGGTCCTGGGATGTAATTCACGACACCAGCTGGAAGGCCGGCTTCTTCAAGAATTTCGATGAATTTATACGCAATGATTGGTGTGGTCGATGCCGGTTTCAGTAAGATGGTATTCCCCGTAACCACGGCTGCTACGGCCGTACCTGCCATGATGGCAAATGGGAAGTTCCATGGTGAAATGATGACACCGACACCCAGTGGGATATAGCCAAATTTATTGTATTCGCCTGGAAGGCTTTTTACTGGTTTCCCGTCTTTCAATTCGAGCATTTGACGCGCATAATATTCCATGAAGTCAATGGCTTCCGCTGTGTCAGCATCTGCTTCCACCCATGGTTTACCTGCTTCGATTGTCATGATTGCAGACATTTCATGACGACGGCGTCTTGTAATCGCAGCTGCTTTAAATAGAATGTCAGCCCGAACTTCAGGTTTTACTTTGCTCCAAGTTTTGAATGTTTGATCGGCAACTTGCATCGCTTTTTCAGCCAGTTCTTTGTTTGCCTTAGATACAGTGCCCACGACTTCGGTTTTTTTAGCCGGATTGTAAGAAGTGATTTTATCATGAGTAGTAATGCGTTCCCCACCAATAACTAATGGATAATCTTTTCCAAGTTCACTTTGAACCTTTTGAATGGCCTCAGTGTAAGCTTGTTGGTTTTCCTTTTTTGAAAAGTCAGTTAGTTGTTCAGTTGTGTATGGAATCAATTTAATATCCTCCTTATAATCACGGGTGCCAAATAATTGTGCACTTATGTTATTGTTAATATATATATAATGCAACATTTTTTGGCATATTACAATAACTTTTCCGAAAATTTACAAAAATTCAAAAGGGGTGTTCCAATGAAACAGCAAGATTTGCACGAGATTTATAAATATATCACGGACAATATTTCAGCAGGGATACACGCCGTGGATGCTCAGGGGAAAACCGTGATCTATAATGCAAAAATGCGGGAGCTAAAAGGGATTCATTCGCTTGAGGAAGATCAATTCGAGCAAGAAATGATCGCTAAAATTAATGACAGCCATCTTTACCGGGTCCTGAAAACATGTGAGCCGATTAAGAACTACAAAATGAATTTCTGGAATCGTGTCGGTCAGGAAATTGTGACGATTTCCGATATCCTGCCGATTAAAAAAGACGATGAATTGATTGGCGCTGTCGAGATATCGAAGGATATTACCGAGAGGGAATTAATGGCCTATCAACCATTGCGGCGGTATGGGCAACCCCTCACATTCGATATCATTACAGCTGTTTCCCCACTTATGGCAGGGGTGATCGAACGGGCCAAGATGGCTGCCAAAACGAGGATGCCTGTTTTGCTTTATGGGGAGTCCGGGACGGGAAAGGACATGATTGCAGAAGGGATCCATCATGATTTGAACCCTGAAAATGATCATTTCATTACACTGATTTGCCGGAATGATGAACAAGCGTTGATCGACCAGCTGAAGCAGCAAATCGATAAAAATGAACAGGTCACGATTTTTTGTGAGCGTGTGGAATACCTTTCCCTTGAAGGTCAGGAAAGGATTCTTAATCTGTTCATGGAACATCTTGAGAGTCACGTTTTTATAGCAAGCGTCGGAAAAGACCCGATTGATTTGATCGAGAAAGGGCAGCTTTCCAAGGATTTATATTACTTCTTTGCATCGGTTTGTATAAATGTCCCCGCATTAAGTGATCGAAAAGAAGATATTAAGCCATTTATATCGGACTACTTTAAGCGCTATCGCAATAATACCGGAAGCCGGATCCAAGGGCTTTCAGCTAAAGTGGAACAGATCTTTCTCGATTATGATTGGCCAGGAAATTTAAAAGAGCTAGAAGTATTGCTGGATGATATAACCAGTACGATGACGAATGAAACATCCATTGATTTTGATATGCTGCCGATTTATTTCAGGTGGAAGATCCAAAGCGAGGAGCTTTCCGATACGACGGGGAACATGTTTGTAGCGGAAAATGAAAAAGATATTCGTCCATTAAGCGTATTCATGAACGAAGTCGAAGAGTACTATATCCAAAATGCCTTGAAAATGTTCGATGGCAACGTTTCGCAAACGGCAAAAGCACTTGGCCTTCGGAGGCAAAGCCTGCAATACCGCCTCAAAAAATTCAATGAGTAACAGGAAAACCCGAATGATGTTCATTCGGGTTTTCCTGTATAAAAAAATGACTCCCGAAAACAACGGGAATCATCCAGTTTGCCTTATCGTGTTTTTTGCTTAACTGAACGTCTTTTTGAAAGTCGGCCCAGTATAAATGCTCCGGTCGCTACGCTGATTCCGATATTTGTTTTCTTGTTGAAGACTTGCTTTGTGACCAATGTCAGGTTTTGAGGTCTTTCGGCCAGTCGTCTCATGAAGTATCCATACCAATCGGCGCCAAATGGGACATATGTACAGAAATTATATCCTTCTTTTGCAAGCTCTAGCTGTAATTCTTTACGGAAGCCATAAAGCATTTGGAATTCGAATTTTTCTTTAGGGATATTATTTTGGATGACGAACTTCTTAACATGGTTGATGACACGATGATCGTGTGTCGCAATCGATGTGAATTTTCCGTGCAATAAGTGGTATTCAATCAGGTCGATATAGTGTTTATCGATTTCCTCTTTACTTTGATACGCAATCGTTTCAGGTTCTTTGTAGGCTCCTTTTACAATTCGTAAACGGTAATCCTTGAATCGCTCGATATTCTCCATCGATTCGTGGAAGTAAGCCTGAATGACGGTCCCTACGTTACCAAAGTGTTCTTGGACCGTTTCCATCAAATCGAATGAGGGATGTAAGCGTTCATAATTTTCCATATCGAAATTGATGAAAATATTATATTCCTTCGCTTTTTCAGCGATTTCTAATAAATTCTGAAGACAAAAATCATAATCAATATCTAAACCAAGCTGTGATGGTTTGAGGGATATATGTGCATCTGCCTGGTTTTCATGAATGGCTTCGATTACCTTGATGATTTGTTCCTTTGCTGCCGTCGCTTCGCTTTTTTCGAATACAAATTCACCAAGGTTATCTACTGTACAGGAAATACCTTGTTGATTTAAATGTTTGATGGTATGAATCGTTTCTTCAATGTTCGTCCCTGCGACCACACTTTGTGCCCCAAGCTTTAACCCATACCGTTGTGCAGCGCTGTTCAAGGTTTTATTTTCTGACAGATGAATAAAAAAATCACGTAAAATCATGTGATTGCCCCCTAAATTATGAAATTATTTGAAGATTATAATATTTTTTCAAGAAAATCAAATCATTTTTTTTCTTTTTCTGTGAAACTTTGAAAATAAGCTTTGGTAATAAAGGGTTTTCAAGGAAAAATAAATATTTTCCAGGTATTCAAAATATAAACATCTTTATTTTCTGTCTTTTCAAAAAACTATTTATGAATTATGATGTGTATTAATTTCATGTTTGTAAAATATAGGGGGTAGCGATGGAGAATTATAACGTACAAATTCAAACAATCGACACGCATACGATGGGGGAAGCTACACGAATTGTCATCGATGGATTCCCTGAAATCATGGGGGAAACCATGATGGATAAAAAGAATTATGTGCGAAATCATTTTGATGATTTCCGCAAGTTGCTGATGAATGAGCCGCGTGGACACAAAGATATGTTCGGAGCCATTCTAACAAAACCGACACATCCCAAGGCGGATATAGGCGTCATCTTCATGGACAGCGGATCTTACTTGAACATGTGTGGCCACGGAACGATTGGGACTGTAACCATGTGTCTAACGAAAGCGCTCATACCTAAAAAAGATAGAGTGTTCATTGATACGCCTGCAGGTTTGATAGAGTGCTTGATTACGTATAAAGATAACGTTGTCGAAAGCGTGTCATTCCAAAACGTTTCGTCATTCGTTCTCTACAAGGAAACCCCTGTTCACCTGTCAGATGATCGACAGGTAAACGTGGATGTGGCATTTGGGGGAAGTTTTTTTGGAATAGTGAATGCTCATGATTTAGGAATAGAGATCTCACTGGAAAATAAAAACGAAATGATACATAAGGCTTTGGAAATTCGCGATAAATTGAACAGTCAGTTATCCATCGAACATCCGTTGAAGCCGGAAATCAATACGGTTGATTTAATAGAAATCAGCGAAAAGGTAGGGCCTAACCATTATCGGAATGTTGTCATATTCGGTGATGGGCAAATAGACCGATCACCTTGTGGGACAGGGACTTGTGCGAAAATGGCAACCTTGGACCTGGAAGCGGGCGAATCAATCATTCAGGAAAGCATTATCGGATCGAAGTTCAAAGGGACGGTAGTGAAGCATACAGAAGTAGCGGGGATTGAAGCCGTGACCCCCGAGATTACAGGATCAGCATGGATTACTGGGGAACACCTTTTTGTATTACAGAACCATGATGTGTATGAAACAGGATTCTCTATTTAATTTTATTACAATAACATAATTGGGGGCGCTTCCATGAAATCGGTATCAAACTATCAGATTATTATCATTGGGTTCATGCTTTTCGCTATGTTTTTAGGTGCTGGGAATGTCATCTTCGCCCCGGTTCTTGGTCAAGAAGCCGGTACGAACACCGTCATTGCGATGGGTGGATTTCTCATCACGGGTGTTGGTTTGGTCATTCTCGCAATCATTGCTTTAACGAAAGGGGGCGGGACCGTCGAAAAATTGGCGAGCCGGGTGCATCCCAAGTTCGCTCTAGTATTTAGTGTCCTTCTGTTTCTAGCGTTAGGGCCCTTATATGTCATTCCCCGAACAACGAGTGTCGTGTATGAAATCGGCATTCGCCAGTTGATTCCTCAATCTACTATGCACGTATTTTTCTTACTGGGTTTCTCTATCATCTTCATTGGACTAACCATCTATTTATCCTGGGAAACTTCCAAATTCGTGGATCGACTCGGTAAAATGATCACACCAATCTTTGGGGTTCTGCTTGTGATCTTGGTTGGTAAATCCATCTTCACGCCCATGGGTTCGATTTATGCTCCTGTAACAGGTGCTGGGTATGAAACGTCAACCGCTGCCTTTTTAAAAGGCTTTACGCAAGGCTATTTCACAATGGACGTTTTAGCGGCATTTGTATTTGGCGGCATCTTCATCAAATCAGTCGATGCTTTAGGGGTGAAGTCAGCTAAGGAAGTTTCCTCGGTCTTCATTAAAGCGGGGGTCGTCACGTTGATAGGCCTGATTTTATTGCAGGTTTCCATGGCTTGGATCGGTGCGTCCAGTGTCGATGCCATCGGGTATAAACAAAATGGCGGTGAACTGATTGCATTGGCGTCTAAGTCTTTGTTTGGGCAAGTGGGCCTGTACTTAATCGGTGTGGTCATTTTCCTGACAGGCATTACGACCAATGTTGCTTGTCTTGCGGCCGTGGCGGAATATTTTGAACGGATCATTCCATCGATTTCCTACAAAAAATGGTTGATTCTGATTTCTGCCGTGAGCTTGGTCATCACGAACTTTGGCTTGAATACGATTCTTAACATGGCATCCCCGGTCTTAATGTTGTTATATCCGATTGCTATCGCATTAATTGCTTTAGTTTTCTTAGACAAACTATTTGGCGGAGCTCAATCGGTTTATATCGGAACCATCGTGGGCGTAACATTTGTCGCCATTTTGGATGCACTTAAAGATGCGAATCTAGCTACCTCAACCATTAATGACATCTTCTCTTTCATTCCATTTTTCACGAACGGCGCAGGCTGGATCATTACCGGCATCATCGGCTTTATCGTGGGTATGTTCTTTAAAAATAAGTCTCAAAAGAATAGTGACGTAGAGATGGAATACAACTCGACACTATCAAAGTGAGCCTTGTGAAATGAGACCGAAACCTCTACTCTTGCCAATCGATTGGTGGCCAGGGTAGAGGTTTTCTAATTCTTTGAAAGTTGTTAAGCCTATGGAATATCATAAAAAAATATAATGAACGTATGAATGGCTACAGAAAAGGATTAGCCAGTAAAGCAGTTTCGTTCATCCTTTTTTCTAAAACTAAAAAAATCAGCCCGACTTCCGTCGGAGTCCACCATCACTGAACGGAATATTGCCTTTCCATCGATTTGATCTTCTCATATAGTTCTTGATTGATAGGAGTGGGCATTTGATACTTTCTTCCCAGTTCAATAACCGTTCCAGCAAATAATTCGACTTCACTGATTCGTTGCGCCTCTACATCTTGAGCCATGGAGGGTTTGCCATTTGGACTTAATGTCCCTAATACTTTCAGCCAATACCCCAGATCCTTTTCCGTTAAATGGACACCTTCTTTTTCCGACAAAGCAATTACTTCTCTCATGGCTGCAATCATCATGTCTCTGGCTTTTCCTTCTCGCTGAATTTCGCCATAATTGCTTTGATAGATAGCAACCGTTTGATTGACCCCTACATTCAGCATGAATTTCCCCCATTGTCTTCTATACATATCCGTATCCACCTCAAAAGGCACATCCATCTGTTCAAAGAATTCTGCCAGCTTTTTTGCTTGTGGTGAAATGACACCAGGTTCCCTTGAACCAAAGCAGAGCATACCCATATGTTCGTAGGTTAGTTCATTGCCGACCTTTACTGCATCCATGCCTTGGGCCACACAATACAGTACTTTATCCATTCCATACGTTTCACCAATAATGGTTTCACTTGTAATGCCATTCAGTAGGGAAAGAATGATGGTATCATCTCCGACATGGTTCTTTACCGATTCAATGGCATTTTTCAACCCATTATATTTAACGGAAACGATCAACAAATCTGCCGGCCCACAGTCTTCTTCAGGTGTGACGTAGTGAAAATTGCAAGGATCCCCATTACTATAAAGCTTCTCGTTTTCATATCGCATAATGCGATCGGAATCAGCGATGATCCGTAAATCCTCTGTTCCCATCTTCTTGGACAAATGATGTCCAAACAAAACCCCTAATGCACCTAGCCCAATAATCGAAACTTTTTTCATTGTCATTTTTCCTCTACCTCCTGTACATGTCCCATTAGCATTCTAACATAATTTATTGAATTTTCTAATAGTTTTACTTACGATAACAGTAGCCTATCGAAGGCAAAGAGAAAGAGAAGAAGGGGATGGAATAATGAGCAAAATTAACATGATCAAATTTGAGAATGAGTACCATGATTTAGTTTCCCTTTTGACAAATAATACGTGGCCCTATCACTCGGATCCACAACCTTCTGGCGAACAAATTGTCGAAGCGTACCATAAGGGGTGGTATCAAGAAGATAAGGAAACTATCTGGATAGAAAAAGACAATGAAAAAATCGGATTGATTATGCTGCATGATATAACCGACACCATCCCTTCCTTCGACATTCGTTTAGACAAAAGTGTTAGAGGAAAAGGGATTGGAACGCTAGCTGTTAACTGGATCGTAGACTATCTTTTTGGTTTGCCAGATCGGAAGATTAGGATAGAAGCCTATACGCGTAGTGACAACCTAGCTATGAGAAAAACATGTAACAAATGCGGATTTGTTAAAGAAGGATATCTACGGGATGCTTGGGAAAATAACGATGGGAGTATATCGGACTCGGTTTGCTATGCATTCATTAGAAGGGATTGGGAGAAGAAAGAAATAACGCCGATACAACTAAATGAATGGCCTTTCTAAATATCTTCATAGTTATGTTGTTGAACGTTTAGTGGAAATAGGAAACATCTTAAAGGACCAAAGGGGGTCCTTTTCTTTTTGGAAAGGATTAATAGAAGGGGAGTCTTACTAAAAGAAATGAAATGAGACCACCCCATATTCACGAAAGAAATGATTTCTTTGGTTCATCTTGGCTTAGGGTCGATTTTTCTCTTGGAAATCCACTCCAGATATAGAAATATTCAATTGATGTTATAAAATGTAACATCACGTGTTGACTTTTCATAACATTCTGACTATAATTGGGTTATTATAACAGAGCACAACATCATAAAATATCTTTCTAGGGTTCCGTTCAATCTATATTGAAGTCTGGACCGAGAGAAAGAGTATAGCAAATCATACTGCTATATACACGGAGGGATAAAAGCCCGGGAGAACTTAGTATAGTTCACCCGGGCTTTTATCTTTTTTTATAGCCATTGATGAAAGGGGTAGATGCTTATCAGCAACGTACAATTTAAGAGAAGTTTGAAGACATCACAAATTGTTGTTATGGGGCTAGCATGGATGACACCGATGATTTATTTTACGGTATATGGTGTGGTATTTGAAACAGCCGATGGCTTAATGACCCCCGCTTATATCGTGGCGTTTCTTGCCATTGTGTTTACTGCGTATAGTTACAGTCGAATGGTTAAAGTGTATCCGACCGGAGGTTCTGCGTACACCTATACGAGTAAAGCGATTCACCCAAAGGCTGGGTTTTTGGTCGGGTGGGCGTTATTGATCGATTACCTATTTTCTCCGATTATCGCCATTTTAACATTTGGGATTTTTATGCACGCTGAGTTTCCAAGCATCCCAATATTCGTTTGGATTATCCTGATGAACATTGTGCTAGCGGTTGTGAATATTATCGGAATTGGATCGGCAGCACGCATTAGTGGCTTTTCAGTGTTGGTCCAGATCGGGTTTATCCTCATCTTCTGTTTATTGACAGCTAAAGACATTGTCCTTAATCAAGGTGCCAGTGCTTTATTCACCTTAGAACCATTGCTGGTTGGTGAGGGTTCAGTTGTATCAGTTTTTTCCGGTGCGTCACTGATTTGTTTCTGCTTCTTAGGTTTTGATGCGGTTACAACAATGGCAGAAGAAACAATTGATTCGAAAAAGACGATTCCACGAGCCATCTTTTATATTATTTTCATCGCAATCACTTTGTACGCGATGATCTCGTTTTTAACAGCTATTGCATTCCCGGCATTCAGCTTTGCAGATCCAGACAATGCGGCGTATAGCTTGATTCAAATGGTCGGCGGCAATTTGTTTAGTACCCTCTTCATCATGGTGCTGATTATTGCGACATTCACACAAGGCTTGTCTTCAATGACCAGTGTAACACGTTTTCTCTATGCATTAGGGGAAGCATCCGTTTTACCGAAAAAGGTATTTACTTCATTACATCCAAAACTACGTACACCCATTCTTAACATTTTGTTTGTATCAACAATCTCCTTATCAGCCATTTTCATCAACCTTGATACGGCGGTATTGTTCGTCAGCTTTGGCGCTTTGACCGGTTTTATCTTTGTTAATTTAAGCGTTATTTCCCACTACTATATCAAGGAGCAGAATCGAGGGTTCAAAGCCACCTTCTTCTATCTGGTTTTCCCAAGCATTGGGGTGTTGTTCATCGGATGGTTATGGACGCTACTCGATCCTCATACTTTATGGATTGGGGGAGCATGGGTTGCCTTTGGATTTGTCTACTTATTTTTGAAAAATAGAATCACGGCACCGAGTTTAAGGAATTTAGATAAAAAGTTGGTTTAAAAATCAGAATATTCAATCTATAGGAGGCGGTTATATGCAACAGACAAGTGTGATCGTATCAAAAATCATTCCAGCAGGGGGCAAATGGTCGGCGTTCATCAAACGCGGCAAAGAAATTACCTTTACCGTGTCAGCGGAACAAGCGAATGTATCGTTGTTGCTATTTAACGCACATGATTTGGCAGAACGCTACAATATGCCGGATTCATTAAAAGCTCAATATACTGCCTTTTTTACGAAGCATAATGTATTAATGAGTGACCAAGGCCGTGTTCTAGCGAGCATTACCGAAGATTCTGTCGGCTGGCATGATACCATCGGCGGTTATTCGACAAAAGCGCAAATTGACTCACAATTCGGCGAAACAACGTATCAAGAATCACGCAATGAACGCTATCGTAATGGAGAAGATAACTTGCTTATCGAATTGTTCCGTAATGGCTTAAGCCGCCAAGATTTAGGACCTGTTGTCAACTTATTTTCAAAAGTATCCTGTGATGATGCAGGCTATATGCATCTAGCACCCGATCATGTAAAAGCTGGAGATACAGTGACATTACGGACGGAGATGGATGTTTTCATGGCTCTGTCGAATACGCCCCATCCATTATCGGAAGCGACCACTTATCCACAAGCGGAAGTAACCGTGGAAGTAAAGGATACGATGCCTGCAACCGGAGATGATCCATGCGTCCTTCACCGCGATGAAAATAAGCGCGCATATGAGAATACGTGGGAATATGTACAACTTACACAAGGAGGCGTTCTCTAATGGCTGTATTTAATAATGTTGAAAGTGAACGACAAGAGGCGAAGGCCATTTATTCGAAAAGGTTGTTAGCGGGCGATGGCTGGTTACATACATTAGAACCGGGCCAAGTATTACGAATCGTGGACTTGGAAGGCAATCAAGCAGCAGATACATTATTTTTCAATGCAGAGGTACCGACAGATCACTATAGCGCGGTTAAAACGATTCAGAAACAAAAAAATATCTATCTATCAACAGGCTCCGTTTTACTGTCCGAGATGGGTACAGAACTAGTTGAAATTGTCGCCGATACGTGTGGGCGTCACGATACACTAGGCGGCTCATGTTCAGCCCAAAGCAATACAGTACGTTATGCCCGCGAAACGTTACCCATGCACAATTGCCGTGACACATATATGTTGCAGTTAGCGAAAAGCGATCAATATCAACACATGCAAAAACGTGATTTATCCCCTAATGTAAACTTCTTCATGAATGTGCCTGTCACACTTGAGGGCGGCCTGAAATTTGATGATGGAGTTTCCGCTCCAGGTAAATATGTGGAGATGCGTGCCATCACACGTACAGTGGTGCTCATTAGCAACTGTCCACAGCTCAACAATCCATGTAATGCGTATAATCCAACACCAATTCAACTACTAATTTGGGAAGGGTGAATAAGATGTTCAAAAAAGTATTGATTGCTAACCGAGGTGCAATTGCTGCACGAATCGTTCGAACATTAAAGAAAATGAATGTACAATCTGTCGTCGTTTATACAACGGCCGATCAGGACAATACGTATGTAGCTGAGGCAGACGAAGCCATTTTCATCGGCGATGGGCCTGCAAAAGAGAGCTATTTAAATGCGGATTTAATTTTAGAAAAGGCACGTGCCGTTGGTGCTGAAGCGATTCATCCAGGCTATGGCTTTTTAAGTGAAAATGCCGCATTTGCACGTGATTGTATGGCGAGTGGCATTGCTTTTGTAGGACCTAAACCTGAACAAATCGAACAATTTGGCTTAAAGCACTCAGCACGTCAACTTGCAAAAGAAGCGCAAGTACCGTTACTGCCCGGTACGCATTTGATTGAGGATTTAGAAGAAGCACTAGCATCCTCTACAAGGATTGGCTATCCAGTGATCTTAAAAAGTACGGCTGGTGGCGGTGGCATTGGCATGAAAGTGTGTGAGGATGAGCAAGCATTGCGTGAGGCGTTTGAAGCAGTGACGCATTTAGCAGAGAAGAACTTCAATAATGGTGGTGTATTTGTTGAAAAATATATTGCAAGTGCACGCCATGTAGAAGTGCAGGTCTTTGGTACAGAGACGGAAATTGTGGCATTGGGCGAACGGGATTGCTCATTGCAGCGCCGCAACCAAAAAGTAGTGGAAGAGACACCCGCACCTCTATTGAATGAAGCGGTTCGTGAAAAGATGTTGGAAGCTTCCATACGTTTAGCGAAACTAGTGGGCTATCGTAGTGCTGGTACGGTGGAATATTTATACGATCCTGTGAGTGATCAGTTTTATTTCTTGGAAGTGAACACGCGTTTACAAGTAGAGCATGGTGTGACGGAAGAAGTCACAGGTGTAGATTTAGTGGAATGGATGATTAAAGAGGCAGCCGGGGAGTTGGCGAATCTTTCCACACTAATATCATCGCCACAAGGTCATAGCATGCAAGTTCGCATTTATGCTGAAGATTGTTTTAACCAGTTTCAGCCAAGTGTCGGGACGATAGATGATATCGTATGGCCAGCGGGTGTCCGCATCGAAACTGGCATCCAAAAAGGCGGTTCCATCTCAACGTATTATGATCCAATGGTTGCCAAAGTGATTGTCCATGCCGATACGCGTGAGGATGCCATTACAAAGTTACAGCAAGCATTATCTGAAATGCGTGTATATGGTGTGACGACAAACCTGCAATATTTAGAGCAAGTATTAATGGAAGAATCGGTGCGGTCAGGGGCCGTTTATACGAAGCTATTGGAATCTTTTTTACCAGAGGAAGCAAGTATTGAAGTGTTAGATGGTGGCATTCAAACGACGGTACAAGATTTTCCGGGGCGAACAGGACATTGGAACGTCGGAGTGCCGCCATGTGGTCCGATGGATAGCTATGCATTCCGCATCGGCAATCAGTTACTTGGCAATGCCTTCGATGCACCAGGCTTAGAGTTGACACTGCGTGGCGGTAGTTATCGCTTCCGTGCACCGATGACTATTTGTTTAACAGGGGCCGATATGCAAGCGACGCTCGATGGGGTGCCAGTTGCACGTTACGAAACGATTCAAGTAGCTGCGCAACAAGTACTGTCACTAGAAGAGGCCGAAGAAGGCATGCGCAGTTACTTGCTCGTGGCAGGGGGACTTGATATGCCGAAGTATCTAGGCAGTGCCTCGACATTTACGCTTGGTGGCTTTGGAGGACACAATGGCCGACCACTACATACAGGTGATGTGTTACGCGTTAATGCGGCAGAACCCGTTGTACCGCGCGCCTTACAAGTCGAAGCTCAGCAACACTATACACATGAGTGGGAAATTGGCGTTATTGCTGGTCCTCATTGCACGAAGGAATATTTAGAAGCAGCCTACTTAGAAGAGCTGACGGCAACCAACTTTGAAGTGCATTTTAATAGTTCCCGGACAGGGGTGCGGCTCATTGGTCCCACACCGAAGTGGACACGTAAAGATGGAGGCGAGGCAGGCTTGCATCCATCGAATATTCACGACAATGCCTATGCGATTGGTACCCTGGATTTAACAGGTGATATGCCGATTTTACTAGGCCCGGATGGACCGAGCCTCGGCGGTTTTGTTTGTCCAGTGACGACGGCTTCGGCAGAGTTTTGGAAGATCGGTCAGTTGCACGCGGGTGATACGGTACGCTTTAAATTATTATCAGTAGACGAGGCCAATGCTCTACGTAAAAATCAAGAGCAATTTTTAGAGGAATTAACGGTCACCTCGTTTGAAGAGATGAACGATGTAGGGTATATGGAACAAGCTGATCCAGAAACGGCGATTTTATTCAGAAGCGAGAAAGGCCGCTTCCCGATGGTTATCCGTGCAGATGGGGATGAAAATTTGCTTGTGGAATATGGTGATATGGTTCTGGATTTACTATTGCGTTTCCAAGCCCATCTGTTAATGGAGGCGATTAAAGAGCGCACTGATATTCCAGTGATTGACCTCACACCAGGTATCCGCTCCCTGCAAGTGCATATTGATTCAACGAAAATGACGCTAATGGAATTATGCCGTATTATAGACGAGCTAAATCAAGCATTACCTGTGTTGGAAGAGGTTGAGGTACCTTCGCGAATCGTCCATTTACCCTTGTCATGGGACGATCCTTCGACACAATTAGCCATCGAGCGTTATCAAAAAAATGTCCGTCCGGATGCACCTTGGTGTCCGAGTAATATCGAATTCATCCGCCGTATGAACGGTCTTGGAGCAATTGATGATGTTCGTCGTATCGTGTTTGATGCCAATTATTTAGTGATGGGGCTTGGCGATGTATATCTTGGGGCACCCGTTGCCACACCACTCGATCCGCGGCACCGTCTCGTAACGACAAAGTACAATCCTGCGCGGACATGGACGCCTGAAAATGCGGTTGGGATTGGTGGCGCATATATGTGCGTATATGGCATGGAAGGACCTGGTGGCTATCAATTCGTTGGCCGTACGGTCCAAATGTGGAATCGCCTTAGAGCAACAAAAAGTTTTACAGAAGGAAAGCCATGGTTATTACGCTTCTTCGATCAAATTCGCTTCTATCCAGTAGCAGAAGAAGAATTAGAAATAAAACGCCAACAATTTTTACGTGGTCAATTTGAGGTCAAGATTGAAGAGACAACATTCAAACTCCGTGACTATATCAGATTTTTGGAAGAGGTTAAAGTCGAAACGCAAAGCTTTAAACAAACTCAACAGCAAGCGTTTGATACAGAGCGTGAGCGTTGGCGCGACCTTGGATTAGACGAATATGTAGCAGAGCATCATGAAGCGGTGAATGTCGATAGCGATGTGCCCGAAAATAGCGAGGCCATCCGCTGTACATTACCGGGGAGCATATGGAAAGTACTTGTTGAAGCAGGCATGTATGTAAGAAAAGGGGATGTATTGCTAGTTGAAGAAAGTATGAAAATGGAGTTTCCGCAGGTTGCCCCATTTGATGGCATTGTGAAACAAATTTATGTTTCTCCTGGAGACGAAGTACAAGCCAATCAATTAATGGTAGCCCTAGAACCCATAGAAGTGGAGGTAAAAGATGATGAATCCATTATTATCTATCAATAATTTACAACAAGCTTATGCAGATGGTAGCTTGACGCCACGGCAAGTAGTCACCGATATTTTACAGCGTGTGGAAGACTATACGGCGAGTACGGTATTTATTGTTCCCCCGACATGGGAACGACTGACGCCTTATGTTGAAAAATTGGAACGAGTCAATATGCAGAACTTTCCTTTATATGGAATTCCATTTGTCATTAAGGATAATATTGATTGGGTTGATGTCGACACGACTGCGGCATGCCCAACCTATGCCTATACACCTACTGAAAGTGCGACTGTTGTCCAACGTTTAATTGATGCTGGTGCGATTCCAATTGGCAAAACCAATTTAGACCAGTTTGCAACGGGGCTGATCGGCACGCGTAGTCCATATGGTGTCGTGAAGAACGCCTTGAACGAAGAACTGATCAGCGGGGGTTCGAGCTCGGGATCGGCCGTCGCGGTGGCATTAGGATTTGCAAGCTTTGGTCTTGGTACGGATACCGCGGGTTCGGGTCGCGTACCAGCCGCATTAAATGAGTTGTATGGGTTGAAACCAAGTCTGGGCGCTTGGCCCGTGAAAGGTGTGGTTCCGGCATGCGAAAGTTTGGATTGTGTGACGGTGTTTGCGACTGAACTGCAAGATGTCTATTCGGTGGATGCCGTTGTACGCGGGGAGGATGCGGCTGATATCTGGAGCCGCGCCGTACCATTGGCCCCCGCTGCAAATCCAGCTGTAGTGTGTTTGCCGAAAAACGACTTAACGTTTTTTGGCCCATATGCCCACGAATATGAAGCGGCCTGGAATCGTACGGTGCAACGTCTGGAAAATGGGAATGTGCCGATCCGTTATATAGATGTGACGTACTTACAAGAAGCCGCAGCCATTTTATACGACGGCCCATGGATTGCGGAGCGCTGGTCTGCGATTGGGGATTTTGTAGAGGACCATCCTGATGAAATCTTCGATGTTACGCGCCAATTACTCCGTGAAAGCGAAAATCAAACGTATCGTGCCACCGAGCTATTTCAGGCAATGCATCGACTGCAAGCCTTAAAGAAACGTGCGATGCTAGAGTTAGAGAATGCGGTGCTTGTTTTGCCAACAACAGGTGGTACGTGGACGATTCAACAGGCAAAAGAAGACCCGATTTCCACAAATCAACAATTGGGCTTGTATACGAATCATTGCAATTTGCTCGATTTGGCAGCGATTGCTGTTCCGGCAGATCATGCAACCGCAGATGTTCCTTTTGGCATTACACTTTTTAGCCGCTTCGATGAAGAGCATTTATTAAAAGGACTGGCCACTACTATTGAGCGTGGCAACACAATTCCCGTTGCCGTATGCGGACTTCATATGCGTGGCTTTGCATTAGAGCACCAAATGCTAGAATGCCAAGCTACCTTTGCCTATCAAACAACAACAGCCTCTACCTATCGATTATATCAACTAGCTACACAGCCAGCTAAACCTGGGTTAGTTCGGGGTGCAGATGGTGTCGCCATAGAAGTCGAGGTATGGGATATGCCAATTGCACAGCTCGGTGCCTTTATGCAACGGATTCCTGCACCGCTTGGAATGGGAAAAGTCCAGCTAGCAAACGGTCTTGAAGTTCTTGGTTTTATTTGTGAGCCAGATGCAATCGAGCAAGCATTGGATATTTCTTATACCGGTGGGTGGCGTTATTTAGAAACGACATCGATTGAATAAGTAGTGGAATTCTGTAATGTTGGGAACAATAACGAATCTGACTGGTGAGTTGTAGTTAGAATTTGAATAATGAAGGAAATACCTATATATTTATCACTGAGTCACATATGCGACATAGGCTATTTTTAGAAAAGCTCGGAGGAGAATATTATGAAAACGATTAGTACAGAACAAGAATATCGTGAACAAATCAAACAAGATGAATTAACGGTCGGGATTTTCACGACAACATGGTGCCCGGATTGCAAGCGTCTGGATATGTTCATCGGTGACATCACAGCAGAACATCAAGACAAGAATTGGTTCACCATCGATAAAGACGAATTCCCGGAAATCGCGGAAGAACAGACTGTCATGGGAATCCCTTCATTATTGGTATTCAAGAATGGTGAAAAAATCGCCCACCTGCACAGTGCGAACGCTAAAACTCCTGATCAAGTGAATGAGTTTTTAAATAACCTATAATAATAAGCACGGAACCTACCCTCGCATGTATCGTCATGTGGGGGTTGTTTTTCGTTTCATGGTATGTGAATAGGATTAAATTGTTACGCAGTATACAAAATTCAACAAGCCATCGATCTGGCGATTGGGAGCTAAAGATTCGATTCAAGATATAGTCGATGTAACGAATTAAAATGTCCCCCACTAAAGGGGCATTTTTCTTTTGTTTATAACTCCTCAATTTTTTTGAAGAGATCGGTATAAAGTTGGTCAATGTTCTTTTTATCGTCTACATAAAAATACCAAGCATCCTCTTTATTTGCATGATCATCATGTAAATAAATGGTCGTATGAGAACCATTCGCTAAAGAATCATGGGCCGTTTCATAAGTAAGGCCCTCCGTTATAAAGGGATCGTGCTTTTTACTAGAATCGAAGAAGACAATCGGAATGTCTGAACTTCTATAAACGTTCACAAATTTATCGTCTGATGCTGTTTCAAAAACGTCGGGTGCTAACAGAACGGCATCAAAGTTAGCTTCGATTCTTGCAATATCTTTACTTAATTTGTCTAATGATAGCGATTCAACAGAAATACTATTATTTTTAAATTCAGGTGTTTCGCCAATTACTGCAATGTTCAAAGGTGCTCCATCGTACTTCACCTCACTATTCGAACAAGCAGCCAATACGGCAACCACGCCTAAAAAATGGATGATCTTTTTCATATGCAACCTCCTTATTAATGGAAATCTTTTTTTCTTTCCTCAACTTATTATTCTACAAATATTTTCAAAAACCTTGCTTACATGACATTCCTTTTTGATGGATGAACCATATACCTTAAAATAATATCATTTCAATTATGTTACATAAATATTAATTATTTTACTATTAGATTAAAAGAACTTAACAATAGTCGTAATCTTAGGTAAATACACAATTATGTCATAAAAATAGTTTAAAATACCTATATCAGAATACTAATTCTAACCGATATTTAAAATAATGTAATAAAAATAATACTTTAGTAGGGAGAATGATATGAAAAAGTTACTTATACCGACTTTCTGTTTCGCAGTATTGAGTACTGTTGCTTTTGAAGAACATATATCTGCAGCTCCACTATCAGCCGAACAAAAAACGATAGAAACGATAAAATATGTGAATGTGAGCTCAGGGTCGCTGAATATGCGAAAAAGCGGTAAGGAAAGCGCAGCCGTAGTGGCGAAGCTAAGTAAAGGCACGAAGGTAGCCGTCTATTCGGAATCCAAAGGTTGGGCTAAAGTTAAAGCGAATGGAAAAGAAGGATACGTGAGTACCGCTTACCTTTCAACAAAAAAACCAGGAGCGGTTAAGCAAGCAGTGACCGCAACCGTCAAAGCGACGACAAAATACGTGAATGTAAGTTCAGGTACGCTGAATATGAGGAAAAGTGGTTCCGCGAGTGCGAAAATAGTCACGACGCTAAGCAAGGGTACCAAGGTAACGGTGTATTCGGAGTCAAAAGGCTGGGCAAAAGTCAAAGCGAACAATAAGGAAGGCTATGTGAATACAACCTACCTTTCGACAAAAAAGCCAGGAGCGGTTAAGCAAGCAGTTACTGCGACCGTCAAAACGACGACAAAATACGTGAATGTGAGTTCAGGTACGCTGAATATGAGGAAAAGTGGTTCGGCGAGCGCGAAAATAGTCACTGAATTAACCAAAGGCACTAAAGTAACGGTGTATTCAGAGTCAAAAGGCTGGGCGA